>CAZVQE010000133.1:0-6814 GCA_964628875.1 uncultured Anaerolineae bacterium | reverse complement strand
TTCCTCACTCCGCTTTGCTACGTTCAGAATGACGAGTCACACTTTATTTTTTTTTAATTGACATTCAGATTAAGTTACACCCTCAGCATCCCTCTAAATCCGCGCGCGGCATAGTAAGACTCCGCGCCGTTGTGATACGTAAAGACTGTGTTATAGCGCCGATCACAAAATAGCGCGCCGCCGAGCTTGCGGATATTGTCGGGTGTTTTGATCCAGCTCGATGTCTTGAGATCAAACTTGCCGAGTTGTTGCAGCTCGCGATATTGCGCTTCGCTCAGCAGCTCGATCCCCATCTCCATTGCCGCGCCGATTGCGCTGTGGGCAGGTTTGTTTTCTTTGCGTGATTCGAGCGCCTCCGCGTCATAGCAAAAACTTCTGCGCCCGATAGGACTCTCTGCCGCGCAATCGCAAAAAATGTATTCGCTCGTCTTTTTGTCAAAGCCAATTACATCGGGTTCGCCGCCGCTGCGCTCCATCTCACTCAGCGACCATAGTTTGTCGGTGTTGGCTTCGAGCTTGGCTTGCACGTTCGACCATTCGATATCTGCGTGGCGACTTTTGTTTTTGTCGAATCGCACTTTGAGCGTGGCGAGTAATTCGCTCCGTTGTGCGGCGGATAGTTTGGTTTTGTTGCTTGCCATGTTTGGGTCTTTTATATCACCGATCTACATCACTTCTTCACAAGTTAAATTTACAATGCATCTATGCGCAAATTGACACTCACGCGCCAGCGCGTGTTGCTCATACTCGGCATCGTGCTGGTGTTAGCGGTGCTGTTGTTTTTTGGATTTAGATTCACGCGACGCTTTATCAATCGCCCCACACGCGAGCCTATCAAGGCGTGGATGACGATCCCGTATGTTGCGCGCGCATATGACGTGCCGCCGTGGGCGCTCTATCAGACGCTGGGCGTCGTAGATGAGCTGTCGCCAAATAACGGCACGCAGACGCCAAATCAGCGCGACCCGCGCAACCTCAAACCGATTGCCGCACATGCATCCGATCTTGGCATCACGCCCGACGAAGCCATCGCCAAACTTGAACAACGCATTGCACAAGGTCCGCCTTATCCACCTCAGCCGACTGCTGTGCCAAAGCCAAAATAATTCATGGATTTACAAAGTACATTACTTACGGCGCTGGATCAATACGGTTGGATCGCCATTTTTGTCAGCGTGCTAATTTCGTCGGCGGGCTTGCCGCTGCCAACGAGTTTTTTGCTGTTGGTTGTCGGCGGCTTTGTTGCGAGCGGTGATCTGGATTTGGCAACGGTGTTGATTGCCGCAATCGTTGGTGCGGTCATCGGCGATCATCTTGGCTATGGGCTGGGACGTTGGGGCGGTAAATCGGTCTTGCACCGTATTGCAGGAGTCTTCAAGGCGCAATCCGTCGTGCCAAAAGCCGAAAGCGCCGTGCAACGATGGGGTGGATTTAGTGTTTTTCTCAGTCGTTGGTTGATAACTGCGCTTGGTCCCTACATCAACCTCATCAGCGGTATTACTTCGTACCGCTTAGTGCGATTTTCACTCTGGGATGTCTTGGGCGAAATACTTTGGGTGGTCGCTTATATCGGCATCGGCTATTTATTCAGCGACCGACTGAGTGAGATCAGCGACACACTCGGAGATTTGTCTTACGTGTTAATTGCGCTCGTTGTGCTTGCGTTTTTGATTTACAAACTTGTGCAAACATTCAAAAAGAAAACGGCATAGACTTTTTTAATAGTGTTGAAAATTTGACTAATCTATATGGATAAAAATCGCTTTGAACTTTGCGCTACTTGCAAAAAGTGTATGTAGTCATTCCGAACGGCGCACTTTGTGCGCGAGTGAGGAATCCCTCATGAATTAGATCGCAGGGATTTCTCGCTAGCGCTCGAAATGACTGCACAATTAACCTAAAATTTGCCATCATATTATTTCCTATGTGATCTTTGCGGCTAATAAAAAGAGCGCCCAAAGTCACACGACTCTGAGCGCTCTTTTTTGTCAATGGCTAAAAGCCCGCACCTAACTGCTACTTCAATCGCTTCTTCGCTTCCTCAGTCAGCGCAGGCACGATTTGATTGATATCGCCCACCAATCCATAGTTCGCATACTTAAAAATCGGCGCCTCTGGGTCTTTATTGATCGCTACGATGACTTTGCTCGTCTTCATGCCGGCGAGGTGCTGAATCGCGCCACTGATGCCGCAGGCGATATACAAATCAGGTTGCACCGTTTTGCCGGTTTGCCCGACCTGATGCGCATATGGAATCCACCCGGCATCCACTGCCGCGCGACTTGAGCCGAGCGCTCCGCCGAGTGCGTCCGCGAGCGCCTTGACCGGCTTAAAGCCATCCGCGCCGCCCACAGCGCGCCCACCGCTCACGACAATGCGCGCATCCGTCAGGCTGACTTCTTTCGTGTCTTTAGCTTCGACACTCTCGATCTTGGTGGCAATGGCGCTCTCAGCCATCGGCGCGCTGGCGCTGTGAATGGCGCCCGTGCGTGCCGCATCTGCTGCCAACGCCGCAAAGACGCGCTTGCGCACGCTGATGACGCGTGGCGCGGCGCCGCTAAACTTCACACGTGCCACGAGGTTGCCAACCAACGCTGGACGTAGCACAACCACATCGCCATCTGCGACTTCGATATCGGTTGCATCCGCTGCGAGGGGCGCACCGAGCTGCGCCGCGGCGTTGGCGGTTAGCTCCAGCCCGCGCAAGCTCGCACCCGCAAGGATCACCTTCGGATTCGACGACTTAGCGATTGCCATCAGCGCAGCCGCATACGGCTCCAATCTAAATTGCGCGAGCGAAGCGTCGCTCACGGTCGTGGCTTCATCAGCGCCATGCTGTATAGCTTGTTGTGCGATGCCATTCACATCGCTACCGATGACCACCGCATGCACGCTGCCGCCGAGTTTCCTCGCCGCGGCAACCGCCTCCCACGAGATGTTCTCTGCCACGCCGTTGTTTTGCTCAATCCAAACTAATGTATTCATCGTGTTTGCTCCTTGCGACTAGACCACTTTTGCCGCGATCAATTTATCCATCAACGCTTGCGCTTGTTCTGCGGGCGAGCCGCCGATCATTTCGCAGTTTGTCTCACGCGCGGGCGGCAATTCAACCGACCAAGACATCTGCGGCGCGACACTCACGCCGAGGTCAGTCGCCGTCCAAGTCGGGATCGGCGCCTTGGATGCTTTGCGGATGCCCATAAAGCTCGGATAGCGCGGCTCGGCGATGTCTTTGACCACGCTAATCACGCACGGTAGCGAAGTCGTCACCGTCTCTTTACCGCTGTCAGCGCTGCGCACGAGGGTGATTTTGCGACCTGCCGCATCAACGCTCTTGATGGCTGAAACATACGAGACCATCGGCACACCCAGCAACGCCGCGACTTGCACGGCGGTGGCGGCGTTGTTGCCGTCAATCGAGCTGCGACCTGCAACGATGATGTCTGCCGCGCCGATTTTTTTGATGGCGGCGACGAGCGTCTGCGCAATCGCCAATGAATCAGCGTTAGCGAGGGCAGGGTCGCTGACCAGCACGGCATCATCTGCGCCCATGGCTACCGATGTGCGCAGCGCCTCGATGGCTTCGGGTTTGCCGACGGATAGCGTCGTTACTTTTTTGCCGCCATGCTTTTCTTTGAGTTGCAGCGCGGTCTCGATGCTGTATTCGTCCCATGGGTTGACGATGCGCGGCTGTCCATCCGCCATCAGTTGCAACCCGTTCAGGGTTTTGGACAGCTTTGCAGTGTCCGGTGTCTGTTTGACTAAGGCAATGATGTTCATATTTTTTAGTTGCTATTAGTTGTTGGTTGTTGGTTTTTAGTTGTTAGTCGGTGTTACCTTAAAGCGTGCATAACTACTAACTAAGAACTAATAACTAACGACTTGAAAATGTTTATCGCAAACCTAAGACACTGCGCGCGATGACCATGCGCTGAATCTCACTCGTGCCCTCATAAATCTCGGTGATTTTGGCGTCACGGAAATAGCGCTCGACAGGCAACTCCTTGCTATAACCCATTCCACCATGAATCTGCACTGCTCGGTGCGCGCACTCCATCGCCGTCTCGCTCGCGTACAGTTTTGCCATGCTTGCCTCCAGTGAGAATCGTGGCCCGCCCTTGTCAGCGTTCATCTTCGCTTGCGCCGCGTTAAAAATCAACAACCGCGCCGCTTCGATTTTCATTCGCATGTCGGCAATCTGAAACTGCAACCCCTGAAACTCACCGATCTTTTTGCCAAATGCCTCACGCTCGCGCGCGTAGCTGAGCGCCGCCTCATATGCCGCCTCAGCGATGCCAAGCGCTTGCGAGGCGATACCAATTCGCCCGGCATCGAGCAAGCTCATCGCCGTCTTAAAGCCCTCGCCCTCGACACCCAACACACACTCTGCGGGGCAAATGTAATTGTCAAACACGATTTCGCTTGTTGCGCTCGCGCGGATGCCAAGCTTTGGCTCGACCTTGCCGCGTATAAACCCGGGCTGCGTCGTGTCAATCATAAAGGTTGTGATGCCGTTGTGGCGCTTGTCAGGCTGTGTCACGGTAAAGAGCATGACAAAGTCAGCCACGGGACCCGAAGTGACCCAACTCTTGCGTCCATTGATGACGTAGCTACCGTCTTCGCGCCGCACCGCGCGTGATTTCATGTTGCCGGCGTCGCTGCCACTCATTGGCTCAGTCAGTGAGTATGCGCCGAGTTTTTGCCCGCTCGCCACTGGCTTCAAAAAGCGTTGTTTTTGCGCCTCAGTGCCTATCTTATAAAGCGCGTGGCAATACAGCGAATTATTGACGCTCATGATCGTGCCATGCGAGGCGTCCACCTTGCTGATTTCTTTGAGCGCCAGCACATAGGCGAGCGTATCGAGCCCCGCGCCGCCATACTCTTCGGGGATTTCGATTCCCATCAGCCCCAGCGCGCCCATCTTTTTGACGGTATCCATCGGAAACTCGCCGCTCTCGTCATATTGGGCTGCGATTGGCGCAATCTCATTTTGTGCAAAATCGCGCGCGGCGTCTTGAATCATGCATTGTTCAGCCGTCAATTCAAACATCAAAAAAACTGCTCCTTATGCACATTGCGTGGTGCGTGACAATCATTGTACTTGAAAATCATGTAACCGCATACATCGAAAATGTGATTGAAATTTGCATCGCTATAAAATCACGTTGTGTCCTTGATTCGTTCACGCTGGCGAATTGCGTTCGTCGGCGTTTTAATTTTGCTGGTTGGTTTTTATCTGCGCACGGCGTCACTGTATGACATGAGCCGCATGTTGCAACACGACGAAGCCTTTTATGGCGTGGATGCGCTTGAGGTGTTGCATCATCCGTATCTCACGCCGTTCTTTCCGGGTAACTTTGGGCGCGAAGCCGGTTGGATTTATTTTCTAGTTCCGTTTTTGGCGATGTTTGGTCCGACCGTATTTGCTATGCGTCTCGCCACGCTCGTGGTTGGTGTCTTGACAATTGCGGTCACGCAGCGGCTCGGCTCGATGCTATTTGGCAGAGTCGGCGGATGGGCTGCGGCTGCCGCGATCAGCGTGTTTTATTGGGCGACGCACATCTCACATCAGGCGCTGCGCGGCAATTTTTACATTTTGGCGGCGGCGGTTGCGGTCACGGCTGTGCTACGCGCGTATCGCCTCAATACATTGCGCGCATGGGTGTTGGGCGGTATCGCGCTAGGCGCAACGTTTTACACTTATTTTTCATCAGTGACGCTGATTGCCTACACGCTTGGTGTGCTGCTCATCATCGCGTGGCGCGACCCCGCTCGTCGCAAAAAAATCTTTGCGCTATACGCCACGTCCGCGATTGTGGCAATTCCCATGCTGGCATATCTGCTGACGCGCTCGTCCGAGGTCGTCGCGCGCCCTGAGGGCGTCGCCCGTTTTGGGCTCGCCGACATCCTGTCAAACACGATGCTGTGGCTGCGCGCGTGGTTTATTCAGGGCGAGAGCAACGGCACATTTAATTTGGCGGATCGCCCGATTCTCGATGTGCCATCGGCGATTTTGTTTGCGCTGGGTTGGCTCATGCTCATCGCGCGGCGGCGTCTCTCGCGGGTCGCGCTGTTTTTTGGCTGGATCGTCGCCACGTGTTTGCCCTCGATTCTCAGCGACAACGCGCCACACTTTTTGCGCGCGGATGGCATGATTATGCCGATTGCGCTGCTGATGGGCGCGGGCGTTTTGTTTTTGTGGAATGGCGCGCGCGGGGTGGTGGCATTGCGTGTCATCGCGTGTGTCTTGCTCGCCGTCGCGGGCATCAGCACGTATCGTGATTTTCATTTGAATTGGGTGCGTCAGGCGTGGACGGCGCAAGCCTTCGAGACTTTCTTTGCGGACGGCTCAGACCATCTCAAGCTCAATTCACAAAACGGTCCCATCTACTATTCGCCGTTTCCGCCTGATCACCCGATCATGCGTTGGCAGACTTTTGCACAGTCGCCGCGACCCGTTGGCACATTTGTCGGCGATCAATGTATGACGCTCTCGACTCAACCGTCGGCGTATCTTTCGATTTCGGCGTATGAGCCAAACTTTGCGCGCAAGCTCAGCACATGGGCGGACGTAGTGAGTGCAGATGTCATCCCGCCCGTGCAAGCAGGCGTCAATGCGTTCAACATTTATTACACACAGCCCAATTTACAAAAGCTCGCACCGCCCAGCCGCAACGCACAATTTGAAAATTGGCTCAATCTCAAGATCGTAGATCAACCCAAGCAAACCGCGCGCGCAGGTGATGCCATCTCGATCACCGTGTTGATGCACGCACAGCGCGCGCACGAGATTCAGCCGACGCTGTTTTTGCAT
>CAZVQE010000132.1:0-6843 GCA_964628875.1 uncultured Anaerolineae bacterium | reverse complement strand
GCCACATATGCCGATCTGGTCTGGCGCGAAGTCGAGACTCTGGCACAGACTCACATGGCAAATGCAATCTTGAGCGCGGCGTCATCTTGCGCCGCACTGAATTTAGGCGCGCACGTGTTTGCGCTCATGCGCCACATCGGCGACGCGCTCAATGCGCGCGTGATCTGCCTGACCAACGTCAGCCCCGAAGATCAACTCATCTCACCCGATTGGCGCGCGCTGCTCGGCACACGCAACGCCATTCACAACCTGCTGACCCGCACACGCTTTAATGTGCATGGACCTTCGATCTTGCTGCGTCCGTATCAGACGCTTTGGGCGACGGTGTGAGTCAGTTGCAAGTTCCCAGCGCCCAGTTCAAAGTTCGGAGTGAAGATTTTTGGTTATCGGTTATCCGTCACCTTGTCATCCCATCTCCCGTTCACCCCTTCCACCGTTCTTCTCTTCCGCCCTCCGCCCTGCTATAGTTTGCGGCGTGTCGTTTTTTGAAAAGCTAAACGCGGCGCGCACGCGCAATCAATCACGCATTTGTGTCAGTCTGGATATCGTGCCGGCGCTGTCGCCCGCACCGATCTTGGCACATGATGAACCCATGTTGCCATTTGTGCGAGAGATCGTGGCAGCTACGCGTGATTTGGTGTGCGCCTATCTCATCTCGCCGGCATATTTTTGGGCGGAGGGCGCCGCAGGTATCGTCGCGCTTGAGCGCATCGTCCGACTCATTCCACAGGATGTGCCGTATGTGATGGACGCGCGCATCGCCGACCCAAACACCGCCGAGCTATATGCGCGCGGCGCGTTTGATCAATTTAAGGCAGATGCGATCAGCGTCGCCAACCTCGACGTCGCGCAAATCTTGAGTGAACGTGATGTGTTGCTCTGCGCGGATGCCATTCCACAAAAGCAACTCAGCCCACGCATGGGCGCACTCTACGATCACGCGAGCGATGTGCCTGACGCGCTCGCCAACGCCTGCGCGCCGATCTTTGTGCGTGGCGACGATGTGGTGCATCCGTTTGCAGTGTGTTGCATCGGACGACCGATTTTGTATGCATCGCGGCGGATTGATTTTGCGGAGGTCGCGCGCCAAAAGACGCTCGATCTACGCGCGCGTCTCGGCAGCTAAATCATGAATCTGTCACGCCAAAAATCAACTCGCTCGCTCGCCACGCCGATCAGCATCGCGCTGTGCGTCGTGTTGGGCGTGTTGATCGGCAGCGCGACGGCGTTTGTTGATCCGCTGTATCTGCTGGCGGTGGTGCCGATTTTGTTTGTCGCGTGGTGGTCGGTGCAGTCGGCGCGTCGCGGCATCGAGCTGATGATCTTGATAATCGCGCTCGCGCCGCGCATCGCCTCGCCAGTCAGCATAGGCTTTAAGCCGACGCTCCTTGACGCCGCCATGATCGCCACATTTGCGGCGTGGCTGCTCTGGCGCAACGCCAACACACCGCCGACACGCACGCCGCTCGCAGCGCCCATTCTCAGCATGGTGTTTGTCGCGCTGCTGACGTTTATCTTTGGCACGCAAAATGGCGCGCTCACGACACTCGTGGCACGCCGCTTTGGTGAATTGATCTCAAGCCTGCTGATTGTGTTTGTGCTGATCTCGATCTTGCGCGAGGCAAATATGCTGCAACACGCCGTGCGGCTGTGGATCATCGCTGGCGCGCTGTCGTCATTGGTTGGCATCGTGTTTTACATCATCAATGCTGGCACGGCTGAGCGCGTGTTATCCGCGCTGCGCCCATTTGGCTACCCATCTGGCAAGGGCGTGATCCGCTATGTGTTGGATGACCCAAACAATCTCAAACGCGCGATTGGCTTGTGGATTGATCCAAACGCATTTGGCGGATATCTGATGCTGACCGCGTCGCTGGCGCTGCCACAGCTATTCACCAAGCGACCGGTCATGCCGCGACTATGGGCGTGGCTGTGCGCGGCGATCATCTGCGGCACGCTGGCGCTGACCATTTCGCGCAGCGCCATGCTTGGCTTGGCGACGGCAGCGTTGATTATGGGTTCGTTGCGCTATCGGCGTTTGCTATTGCTTGGTGCAATCTCATTCGCAGCAATCCTCGTTTTGCCGCAAACACGCGCACTCATTGAGCATTTTCTCAATGGCTTCGCGGGGCGTGATCTTGCCACGCAGATGCGCTTTGGCGAATACAAAGATGCGTTTCGGTTGATTGAGCGTTATCCATTACTCGGCGTCGGTTTTATTGATACGCCTGATGTGGATTTGTATATCGGCGTGTCCTCGATGTATCTGCTCATCGCGCAGCAAATGGGTCTGCTCGGCATCTTGGCATTTGCGATTATTTTGGTCGGGCTGTTTGTGAATGCGATGCGTACGTGGCGCGAAGTGCGTCAAGATGAAATGCGCATGGCGATTTGGTTGGGCGCGCACTGTGGCATCGTTGGCGCGCTATTGAGTGGCATCTTCGATCACTACTTTTTTAATATTGACTTTCACAACTCAGTCATGACGCTGTGGTTTGTCATCGCGCTTGCGCTCGCCTCCGCACCCGCGTGGAAGACGAGAAAAACGGAGGAAGGGGCAACTAATTCATAATTGGTAATTGCGAATTATGAATTGTTGACTACCGCCATGAAGATCGTCCACATTTACAAAGATTACGCGCCGGTGCTGGGCGGCATCGAAAATCACGTCCGCGACATCGCCGAGGCACAAGCCAGCAACGGACATCAGGTCACGGTCATCGTCAATCAGCTCAAAGGGCTGCGCGGCACAACTGAAACGATCAACGGCGTGCGCGTCGTCAAAGTCAAACGTCATTTAGATGTGCAATCGGCGCCAATCGGTGTCACATTCCCCTATCATGTCTGGCGTGAGACACGCGGCGCCGATATCGTGCATGTGCATGCGCCGTACCCCATTGGCGAAGCCTGCAACCTGATCTTTGGGCGCGAAAAAAAAACGGTCATCACGTGGCACAGCGACATCGTGCGTCAAAAAACGCTGTTGCGCGTGTATGCGCCATTGCTCAAGATGGCGCTCAACCATGCACAACGCATCATCATCGGCAGTCAACCTTATCGTGACAGCTCAATCTGGCTAAAGCCGCATATAAAAAAAACATCTATCGTCCCGTACGGCGCTGATCTATCGCGCTTTGAAAAACAGCAGCCTAATGCAAAACTGCTCGATCTAAAACGTGACGGCAAATTTGTGACGCTGACTGTTGGCAGGTTGCGATATTACAAGGGTCTCGATACATTGATTCGCGCGCTCAAAAATTTACCGGAGGTAATCGCCGTCATCGTTGGCATCGGACCTATGGCAGCCGAATGGAAATCGCTCGCGCAAGATATCGGCGTCGTCTCTCAAATTGTGTGGGCGGGCGAAGTCACCGATGCAGAATTGCCAAGTTACTTTCAAGCAGCAGATGTGTATGTGTTGCCCGCCAACTCGCGCGCCGAGTCTTATGGCATTGCGCTAGTTGAGGCGCTGGCATGTGGTCTGCCGCTCGTCACCACTGAGGTCGGCAGCGCCACATCTTGGATCAATCAAGATCACGTCACGGGTTTTGTCGTTGCACCTGAGTCCCCGCCCCAACTTGCACATGCCATCCGCACGCTTCAATCACAGCCCAACCTCATTCAAAAAATGCGCATCGCCGCGCGCGCACGCGCCGAGCAAGAATTTAGTCAGGCGCTCATGCTCTCGCGCATCGAGCAAATCTACCGCGAGGTCGCCGCGCTGAGCTAGACTGCAACCCATGATTGCACCTGACGCAAAGATTCATTCACACGCCATCGTTGAGAATGGCGCCACCATTGGCGCGCGCACCCGCGTATGGGCGTTTGCGCACATTTTGGGCGGCGCGCGCGTAGGCGCGGACTGCAACATTTGCGATCACACCTTTATCGAAAATGAGGTAGTGATCGGCGACCGCGTGACGATTAAGTCGGGCATTTACATTTGGGACGGCGCGACAGTTGGCGACGACGTGCATCTGGGTCCGTGCGTCGTGTTTACTAATGATCGCTATCCGCGCAGCAAGCAAGCCTTTGAGTTGGGGCGCATAGACATCGGGCGCGGCGCAAGTATCGGCGCAAACGCGACCCTACTGCCCGATGTGCGCGTGGGTCAGTATGCGATGGTCGGCGCGGGCAGTGTGGTGAATCGGGCTGTAGCCGACTTTGCGCTCGTCGTTGGCAATCCGATCCGACAGATTGGCTGGGTCTGCGTGTGCGGCAAAAAGCTTGATCTGTCAAACACCACGTCGGCGCAATGTGAATGTGGACGCAAATTTACATTGAGCGCAGATAATAAGCTGTCCGTAGTTGTTTGAGATTAACGTTAGTTTCGGATAGAGTGAATTTGTCATTCTGAGGAGCGCCGCGCGCGACGAAGAATCTCTAGAGCGTCGCTATGCACGTCATCAGGGGTTCTTCACTTCGCTGCGCTCCGTTCAGAATGACGTTCATGCTTTCTTTCGTTTAACTTGAACTAACATTGATTAGTCTTGAGCGACATGAAACTAACCACTAAGAACTAAAGATGTCCATTCACGATTGCAAGCTAATCGAACTACCAAAGGTAGCTGAACCACGTGGCAACCTGACATATATCTACGAGCATACGCACGTGCCATTTGACATTCGCCGCGTGTACTATTTGTATGACGTGCCAGCCGGCGCGCAGCGCGCAGGGCACGCGCACAAAGACCTGCAACAACTGTATATCGCGCTATCTGGCAGCTTCGATGTATTGCTCGACGATGGGCACGAACGCAAAGTCATTCACCTCAACCGTCCGTATGTCGGTCTGTATATCCCGCGCATGATCTGGCGTGAGATTGACAACTTTTCTTCGGGGTCAGTATGCCTTGTACTGGCGTCCACGCCCTACGACGAAGCCGACTATTACCGCGAATACGCTGATTTTGCGCGCGCGATTGGCGCACGCGGCGCGCGTTCAGGCTCATCTCATTAAAGCGGCGTATCATCAGGCGTTCGATTGTTAGCAGTGCTAACAATTTTGCGCCATGAACAAAAACTCTTCGTCAGCCACTGGATTGGCTCAGCAACTTGTTGAACTGACGCCGCAATTGTTACATGCGATTGTGTTAGCGGCGCGCGCAGACACGCATCTGTATGACTCAAATGCCGTCATGCAAGTGCATACATTGCGCGCACTCGCTGAGGGACCGCTTACCTTCAAAGACCTCATTGCCTTTCGCCGCGTATCCGCGCCGACGCTCTCGCGCACCATCGAGACACTCGTCAAACGCGGATGGGTGCAGCGCACTGAGCATCCTCAAGATCGGCGGCAACTCTTGCTCAAGCTCACACCCGAAGGCAGCGCTGAATTTAATCGGATGCGAGATTCATTAGTAGCGAACCTCGCTAAATCAATGAAAAAGCTCAACGCGGATGAGCGCGAGGTCGTACAACAAGCCATTCTTATCTTGCAGCGCACATTCAACGAAAACACAGCGCCGATCAAGGCGCACTAAATACCGTATCAAAATGAAATCATTACAAAGATCGTTTATTTTCATAAAACCGTAT
The DNA here is from genome assembly GCA_964628875.1 of uncultured Anaerolineae bacterium. Lineage (GTDB taxonomy): Bacteria > Chloroflexota > Anaerolineae > J036 > Brachytrichaceae > AQU-03. The sequence continues at coordinate 1,305 of CAZVQE010000132.1, read as the reverse complement.
TGGCTGACGGCGTTGGTGGCGTTTGTCAGCATGATTGTGGTCAGCTTGCTTGGTTTGGTCAGCCCACAATTTGTCAAGCGCATCATTGACGATGGCATCACGCCCAAGAACATGAGCGCAATTTGGAGCGGCGTGGCGCTGCTCTTAGGCGCGGCGCTATTGCGCGCCGTATTCCAGTTTTTACAGACTTATCTTGCCGAGCGCGTCTCGCAAAACAGCGCATTTGATATGCGCAATCGTTTGTTTAATCAGATGACGTCGTTGAGCTTTAGCTATCACGATCAGCAACAAACGGGGCAGCTCATGACGCGCATCACGAGTGACGTAGATATCGTGCGCATGTTTTTAGGGAATGGGTTGTTGCAGCTCATTGGCTCGGTGATTACGTTGATCGTCGCAGCGGTGGTGCTCATCTCGATGAATTGGCAACTTGCGCTGATTGAACTGCTGAGCATTCCGATTATTTTCGTGATTCTCGGCTTTTTTATGGCGCGCGTGCGGCCGCTGTTTGGCGTGACCCAAGCCAAACTTGGCGCGCTCAACACGATCTTGCAGGAGAATTTGGCGGGCGCGCGCGTCGTGCGTGCATTTGCGCGCGAGCCGTTTGAGACCGAGCGCTACAGCGGCGTCAACAAGGAATTGCAAGATGTCAGCTTGAATGTCAACCGCCGACTTTCGGTCACATTTCCATTGCTATTTTTTGTGGTCAGCATCGCCACAATGTTGGTTGTGTTGGTTGGCGGCAATCAAGTCATCAATAGTCAGATGAGCATCGGCTCACTAGTTGCGTTCAACAGCTATTTGACCGTGCTCATCATGCCGGTGATGGCGTTTGGATTTTTGTCTGCGCAAATCTCGCGCGCGGGCATCAGCTCAGAGCGCATCTTTGAGGTGCTAGACACCACGGCTGATATCAAAGACAAAGCCGACGCCAAAGAACTCATCAATGTCAAAGGGCGCGTCGAATTTAAGAACGTCTCGTTCAAATTCGCCGGCGCTGAGCGCAACACACTCACCGATGTCAGCTTTGTGGCTGAGCCGGGGCAGACGGTCGCCATCATCGGGCGCACCGGCAGCGGCAAGAGCAGCATCATCAATCTGATCCCGCGCTTTTACGATGCGCGCAAAGGTCAAGTGTTGATTGATGACCAAGATGTGCGCGATGTCACGCTTGATTCGCTGCGCAGCGCCATTGGCATCGTGTTGCAAGATGTGGTGCTGTTTAGCGGATCCATTAGAGACAACATCGCCTACGGCAAGCCCGGCGCAACCGACGAAGAAATTTTTGCGGCAACCAGAGCCGCG
>CAZVQE010000131.1:0-6862 GCA_964628875.1 uncultured Anaerolineae bacterium | reverse complement strand
GCCATTTTTCGGAACGCAACTCGAGATAGCGCCAAATAAAAAACACAGCCAGCAGCGTCCACACGACGATGGTGCCTTCTTGGCGAATGTAGCGAGAATATGCCAACAACGCCGGCGATATCAAAATGCTCAACGATGCAACGATTGCGCCGACATTGCCAAGCCAGCGCCGAAAGAAATACGGCAGCCCGACCAACAAAATACCGGCAAGCGCGATTGGCAAGCGTGATGTGAAATCACTGTCGCCAAACAAAAAGTAAGACAACGCCGACAAATGAAAGATCAAGGGACCATGCGTGATCGGGTTGTGCTGATAGCCGCGCCCCATCGCATACGTGTATGAAAAATAAACATGCTGGCTTTCGTCAAAGCTGATAGCGCGGTCACCCAAGCCCCATAGGCGCGATAGCACAGCAAAAGTGATCAACGTCCAATACGCGACTTTTTGCCAGTCCAGTTTTTCTATGAATGGCTTTTCGAGCCAGTGAGTCGTTCGTGTCATGTAAGCAGTTTTTTACAAACAGTTTTTCGCTGTTAATTTCTCATTTTGTGCCGCTAGAGATCACGGCGGCATCTTGGCGCAACCACAGCACCCATTGATTCGCATTGATGCCTTCGGGCGCTTGCCGATAGAGCAGCCATTTTACAAACGTGGCGCAATCAGGAATCGAGGCGGTCGAGCGGCAACCAATATTGGCGAGTGCGTGACTCTCGCTCACGCTAAACACATCGCCGATATAAGGCTGTGCCGATTGCGGTTGCGCCGCACGCAACGGCGCAAGCAACGCCACCGTGTCCGCGCTAAGGCTGCCATAGCTCAGCTTCGTTTGGTCGCGCAGCGCCCAACGCAATGACGGCGGAGCGGAGTCATCCACACGCAACGCCAGCGCGCGCGTGTCGCCATAGCCACGCAACCCGATTTGATGCACCTGCGTACTCAGCAGTTGCAAATCGCGCGTCGGCGGGCTGAGGCGATAAGGCTCAGCGGCGTTTGATACATTTACAAAATTCATGCGATATCCAATGCTCAGCGTATAAACACACACGCCGATCAGAACACCTGCTAGCACTATGCGCAACGAAGTGAAAATATCTTGCCACGCAGAAATCATCATGGTCACGCCGAGCAACATCAGCACAGACACAAGCATCGAGATCAGCCAAATCACTTGCGCTTGCGCGGCATATTGCGCGAGGCTGATCGCCGCAAAGCCAATCAACAATGCCACCAGATACAAGTGTGAGAGTGAGAGTTGTTGGCGAATGGCGCTGGTCGCGCGCGCCAATGTCTCATACAATGCCACGATGGCGCGCGAGGCGATGGCTGCGGCGACAATGACAATCGGTGCGAGCTGCGCGACTGACGGCTGACGTGAAAATACAAGCGCCACAAACCCGACCGCGATGAGCGCCAACCACGCGATGTCCACATTCAGCGCGCGTCGAAACGCCAAGCCAACTACAGCAACGACCGCACACAACACGATCAAAATCTCATTTGCAAATAAACCAACAAATGCGCGTCTCAATAACTCAGCGTTAGGCGCGCCCAACGCACGCCACCATTCAGCAAATCCACCAAATGTCGCGCCAATGCCATTCAACACAAACAGCGCGCCACTGCTGCCAATCAGCCACGCAACGGCGGCGACGATCAGCAGGCGCTCCCGTTGTTTTGGCTCGGCTGTGAGAATGGCTGTTGCGGCGGGCGCGGCAACAAGCCACAGCGTCACAAGGGCGATGAGCGGCGTCACTGCGTCGCGTCCGCACGCCACGAGCAGACCGACGCATAGCGCCGCGAGTGTCATTTGCCAAATGGATGAGGCGCGTGACAACAAGACCCACGCCGCGAGCATCAGCGTCCACGCCAACACAGTGCCATCCGCTTGACGCGAGAGTAGCCACAGCGCGGGCGAAAATAGCAACAGCAATGAAAATATGATCGCCCGCGCACGCCCGATTACAGGCGACATGAGCCACATCGGCAACAGACACAACAGCGTACCGGCGATTGCACTCGGCAGCCGCGCCGCGATGTCACTTGCGCCAAAGATCGAAAAAAGCCAACTCTGGAGCGCCGCCAAAAGTGGATTGAAATACAAACCATTGCGTTGCAACGCGGCGAATGCTTGTTCAGCTTCGGCATCGTTGAGCGGCGCAAGACCGAGATTAAGTATGCGGCTTGCACCTGCTAGACAGGCAATTCCAATAAACAGCGCATCGGCACGGCTCAATAAAACGGAGCGTCGAGGGGATATTGCGGCATCCATGTCGCATGTCTATAATACTCGATGTGAACAAACGAATTGTGATTGCAATCTTTGGTTTGCTTGCGTTGTGTCTGTCGGCTTTGCCGGCATCGGCGCAATCGAGTAAGACACTCGTGTGGAATCGGTTGGATTGCGATATCACGATTCAGCCCAATGGAGACCTGCGCATCGTCGAGACGAATGTCATCAATTTCACAAGTGGGTCATTTACATTTGGCTATCGCGATATCAATCAATCGCGCCTGACAGGTGTGCAAAATGTGCAAGTCACCGAAGGCAACAGCACGACGCCTCTACGCATCGAAACAACAACTTCAGACGCTGGCGCGTATCGCATCAAATATTACTTTTCGCGCGCGGCACAAAATGAGACGCGCACCTTTAACATCGCTTACACGATCAAAGGCGCGACGCGATATTACGACGCGGGCGATCAAGTGTATTGGGCGTGTGTGTACGCGGATCGCAACGGATTTTCCGTGTTGAATTCACGCTCGACGATTCGTCTGCCAAATGGCACGACTGCCTCCGACGCAGCGACGTATGGACCGCAAGCGACGATGACCGGACAAGGTGAATCTATCGTCACGGCAACGGCGAATGAGGCGATTCCAAGTGGCAAGGAATTTGAAGTGCGCGTACAGTTTCCGCATGGGGTGATCACAGGCAACGCACCAGCATGGCAACAAGCGTATGACGCACAACGACAATATGATGAGGTAACCAAACCGCGCAATGACTTAATTGGGCTGATCGCAGGTGCGTTGGCGTTTTTGCTGGGTCCGCTTGGCACGTTGGTGCTGTGGCAGACGCGCGGCAAAGACCCAAACGTTGGATTGGTTGCGGATTACATCACAGAGCCGCCGACGGGCATCGCGCCCGGCGTGGCTGGCACGATTGTTGATGAGAAGGTGGATTTGCCGGATATCCTCGCCACGCTGATTGATCTGGCGCGGCGCGGCGTCATTAGTCTGCAAGAAAATAGAACAGACACGCCGAACGACTGGATCATGCGGCGCGAGGCGGGCGCAAATCAAGCGCGTCTTGCGCCTTTTGAGCAACGTATATTGAGCGCGCTAAAACTTGATGAGGACGGCGACCCAAAGCAAATGTCGGCGCTCAAAAACAAGTTTTACGCCAATATTGGCTTAATCGAAAACGATTTATACCAAGCGTTGGTGGATCAAAAACTGTACCCCGCAAAGCCGCCAACAGTGCGCAACAGTTACTCGACATTAGGCGGATTATTGATCGCGGCGGGTGTTGTGACATTTTGCGGCTCGACGATGTTTACTGATGTGAGCAGCTTTATCGTGTGTGTGCCAATCGCAATATTTATCACAGGCATCATATTGCTGATCATCGCGCGTGCGATGCCAAGCGCCACCCGCGATGGCGCCGAAGTCAAGATGAAGTTGCAAGCATTTAAGCGCTATCTGCAAAACATCGAGAAATACGTAGATCTCAATACGGCGAAAGATCAATTTGACAAATACTTGCCTTTTGCCATTGCCTTTGGACTTGAACGCAGTTGGATCCAAAAATTTTCGCGAGTCAATACGCCGGCGCCTGATTGGTATCTGCCTTACAACCCATATCCGCGTCCGTATGGCTATGGGCGCGGTTATGGCGGTGGCTACGGACCCGCTCGTCCGCAATACGCGCCGCAGCCAAGCGACCCAGCAGGCGACATCCGTGGTGCAGCATCATCGTCACCCAATCTGGATGACATGAATAAAGGTATGACCGCAAGTCTGTCATCGCTCAATTCGGGCATGACGACGATGCTGGCAAGCGCCGCATCAACGATGGTGAGCCGACCTGCGCCAGTAGTTACTACATCGCGCAGCGGCGGCGGGAGTTGGGGCAGCGGCAGCACTGGAGGATGGAGCAGCGGTGGCGGCGGTTGGAGCGGAGGCGGTGGCTCTAGTGGCGGCAGCTCCGGCGGTGGTGGCGGCGGATTTGGCTAATAAATTGTGAGTTTTGGAAAATAGTGAACTTGTCATCCTTCGACGTGCTCAGGGCGGGTATCTGAGGAGCGCGCGCGACGAAGAATCTCTAGAGCGTCAGCATACGCATTAGCGATTCTTCACTTCGCTGCGTTCAGAATGACATTTGTGTCTTTATGCTTTCCTTCGCTTATCTTGAATCCACGTTAAGAAGTAATATCAATCAAATATGAACTCAACAAAACTAACTAGCTACATATTGCTTGGCATTGGCGCGGCGATTTTATTAATTGCGCTGGCGTGGGCGTTAGCAAATGGCTTGAGCGGCGGAACGCTCGTGCTTGCGGTTGCCATTGCTTGCATTTTGGCGATCCCGCTTATAGGCTACGGCATCTATACGCTCAACAAAGGCATCGGTGAGTCAGCCGACGAAAAACAAATTGCCAAGCAACGCAAAATACTCAACGCTGTGCAATCGCAAGGCAAAGTCGAGATGCGCCAACTCGTGTTTGACCTCAATGTCACGCGCGAAGAAGCACAACAACTCGTGCGCGATTTGATTGGCAAACAGCTCTTTAGTGGCTATGTTGATTGGAGCACCGGGACGCTCTACTCAGTCGAGGCTGCCAAACTCAAAGATGGCGTGTGCCCCAAATGCGGCGGCAAGATCGAATTGGCTGGCAAGGGCATCGCCAAGTGTCCATATTGCGGCTCAGAAGTATTTTTGTCGTAGCAGTTTGATGTCATCATCGTACTTCATCGTTGCGGAGGGTTTGGACGGCTCTGGCAAGACGCAAGCCATGCTGCGACTCGCGCAACGGCTGAGCCAGATTCAACACATCACCGTGCAACAAACGCATGAACCCAACGAAGCATATTGTGGCGGCACGTTTATCCGTCAAGCGCTCAAGCACGAGGTCGAAGCGAACGATCACACCCTCGCGCTCGCGTACGCGGTCAATCGCGCGGATCACGTGCAGCGGCATATCACGCCGTTTTTGAGCGGTGAGCATCATGTCATGCTCTGTGATCGTTACTATCTGTCATCGCTGGTGTATCAATCAAGCGACAACACAAGCATGGCGCAGGTGCTTTGGTTGAATCGCACTGCGCGCGTGCCAGACTTGACGTTGTTCTTTGAGGTGAGCGTCGAGACAAGCTACGCCCGTATCCATAAACGCGGTGAAAAGCTGGAGCTATTTGACAGCAAACTAGCGGCATTGCGCCCAAAATACAACGAAGCGATCAACCTACTGCGCGCACGCAGTGAACGTATTGAGTGCATTGACGCAAATGGCACGACTGATGATGTGGACGCGAAGATTATCCAAAAGCTCAAATTGTGTGCGCCGGATTGGCTAAATTCGTCGCTATAATCTTTTACAGATGGCATCGTCTATTGCAGATCGGCACTTACAGCTCGCACGCGAGATTGTGCTGTCCCATCTCGACGGTTACAATGCTAAAGTGTTTTTGTTTGGTTCGCGCGCACGGGGCAATGCGCGCGCAGGCTCTGATATTGATATTGCCATCGATGGCATTCGCAAAACAATTCCAAATCACATTTTCACCAAAATTCGAGCTGCACTCGACGATAGCAATTTGATCTACTTTGTTGATGTAGTCAATCTGCACGAGGCAGATGAAAATCTTAAGAAAAATGTTTCGCGCGAGGGAGTGCGATGGAATTAGTGAGACAACGAATCGCCATCGCAGAAAAAGCATTAAGTGCTCTACAAAGTATCTTGCGTCACAAAAAGGTCACGGATATTTATAGAGATGCTGCGATCCAACGATTTGAGTTTACATACGAAGCCACTTGGAAAGCCGCGCAAATTTATTTAGATCGAGCCGAAGGCATACATCAAACATCGCCACGTAGCGTTGTGAGGGCGTGTTTGCAAGTGGGCGTACTCAGCGACTCACAAGCCGAAGTAGCGTTTATGGCAATCGAAGATCGCAATTTATCAGTGCACACATACAATGAAAATCTAGCACTTGCGCTCTATGCTCGATTATCAGATTACGAATCGCTTTTTGCGGCATGGCTAAGCACTATGCAAAAGCATATTTCTCAAGAATAAAAAACAATTGGAGGCAAATAAATGGGACTAAGAATTATTGATGTCATCGAATGGCCCGACCAAGGACCAAACGACATTATGCAGCGCGTGCCAGCACAAGGTCAAGGCGATATCCGCTACGGCTCACAGCTGATCGTGCGACCCTCGCAGGTGGCAATCTTTGTCAAGGAAGGCAAAGCGCTCGATGTATTTACCGAAGGACGCTATACGCTGTCGTCAAAAAACTTACCGATTTTGACAGGCATCCTCAAGCTCGGCACTAATGACAAGACGCCTTTTCCGGCTGAGGTCTATTTCATCACCACCAAAGACTTTTTGAATATGAAATGGGGCACGCCGGGCGATATCACTGTGCGCGACAGTGAGCTTGGCATGGCGCAACTCAAAGCATTTGGCACCTATGCCATGCGCATTGATGAGCCGCAACGCTTTATCAATCAAGTCGTCGGCGTGCAAGGCGCGTACACAACGACAGATGTCGAAGAGTATTTGCGTAGCATGTTGCTCAGTGAGATCGCCGGTGTATTTGGCAACGAACTCAAAAACAAATCGCTGCTCG
>CAZVQE010000130.1:1507-6868 GCA_964628875.1 uncultured Anaerolineae bacterium | reverse complement strand
TCTTCGGGCAATAAATTCTTGATTGGCAATCGGATTCCTCAAAGGAATCCGATTGTTTTTGATAATTGATATGAAAGGACTGATCCTCAGCGGCGGCAAAGGCACGCGCTTGCGCCCACTCACTTTTACAACTGCCAAACAGTTGATTCCGGTTGCAAATACACCGGTGTTGTTTCGTGTGATCGAGATGATGGAAAAAGCAGGTGTCAAAGATATCGGCATCGTCATCGGCGATACGGGCGAGGAAGTCCGTGCGGCAGTCGGTGATGGTTCACGCTGGGGCGTGCGCATCACCTATATTCCACAAGATGCGCCACGTGGATTGGCACATGCCGTGATGATCAGCCGCGAATTTATCGGCAATGATCGCTTTGTGATGGTGCTGGGTGACAATGTCATTCAAGGCGGCATACAAGGGTTGATTCGCCAATTTGCGGAGTCCAATTACAACAGTCAAATCGTGCTGACGGAGGTGTCAGACCCGCGCTCATATGGCGTAGCCGTGTTGCGACCCGATGGCAAAGTCGAGCGCCTGATTGAAAAACCAAAAGACCCGCCCAGCAACCTCGCGCTGGTTGGCATCTATATGTTTGATTCGCATGTGTTTGACGCAGTGCAAGCGATCAAGCCGAGCTGGCGCAATGAGTTGGAGATCACGGACGCGATTCAGTGGTTGGTCAGCAGTGGGCTGAATGTGTATCCGTACGTGCATAAAGGTTGGTGGGTGGATACGGGCAAGACCGCCGACATGCTCGAAGCCAATAGCCTTGTATTAGATGAATTGGCGCATAAGGTCAATGGCAATGTGGATGCGCAAAGTCACGTGGATTCGCGTGTGACGGTGAGCGAAGGCGCTCAGATTGTGAATAGCGTTGTGCGCGGTCCGACCATCATTGGCAACGGCGCAAAAATTATCAACAGCTACATTGGTCCATTTACCAGCATCGGCAATGAATGCACGGTTGAGAATTCGGAGATTGAGCGCTCGATCATCTTAGAGCATAGCCAAGTCAGCAATTTGCCGGCGCGCCTACAAGATAGCCTCGTTGGTCGCAATGCAACGATCACGAGTCGCGCCAGCAAACCCAAAGCCATAAAGATGACACTTGGCGATTACAGTCACCTAGATTTGCCCTAACGCAGTCGGCGACTAACAGCCGAAAACAAGACAACAAAAAAGATCGGAACGACTTATTCGTTCCGATCTTTTTTAATTCACGCTGATAGTCTAGTAGCGCGGTCCGCGATCTCCGCCGCCGTCACGGCGCGGATACGGACGTCGCTCGCCGCCGCGATCTCCACCGCGTCGGTCACCACCACGATCACCTCCGCGGCGATCACCGCGGTCACCGTCGCGACGTGGTGGGCGCCCACCACCGCGATCTGCTTCTTGTGCTTCGGTGAGCGTCAGACCCTCTAGCACCGCGCGGCGACTCAGACGAATCTTGCCGTTGTCATTGCCAATCACCATGACAGTGATCTCTTGACCCATTTGCACCTCATCCTCGACGCGCTTGAGCGGGCGATCTGCGAGCTGCGAGATATGCACCATGCCGTCTGTCTTTGGCATGATCTCGACAAACGCGCCGAAATCTGCGACGCGCACAACCTTGCCTGTAAAGATCGAGCCTAGCTCGATATTGCCGGCAATTCCCATCACGATGTCACGCGCCTTGTCTGCGCTCGTGCCATCAGCAGACGAGATATAGACGCGTCCATCGTCTTGGATGTCCACTTTCGCGCCAGTCTCCTCTTGGATGCTGCGCACGGTCTTACCACCGGGTCCGATCAATGCACCCAACTTTTCGACATCCACTTGCACGACGAGCATGCGCGGCGCGTGTTCTTTCAGTTGCGCGCGATATTCGGGCAACGCCTCGAGCATCTTTTCCATGATCGCCATGCGACCTTCGCGTGCTTGAGCTAGAGCCTCTTCGAGAATCTGCGCCGTCAAGCCGCTAATCTTGATGTCCATCTGCAGCGCTGTGATGCCCTTCTCAGTTCCCGCGACCTTAAAGTCCATATCGCCGATGTGATCCTCAAGCCCTTGGATGTCGCTCAAAATGCGATAGCCGCCCTTGACGCCTTGCGCGGTGTCTGTGATCAGACCCATCGCAATGCCTGACACGGGTGCCTTGAGCGGCACGCCTGCGTCCATCATCGAGAGCGTGCTGCCGCAAACGCTGCCCATGCTGGTGCTGCCGTTGCTGCTGATGGCCTCGCTGACAATGCGAATGACATATGGAAATGCCGTGTCACTCGGCAACACCGGTACGAGTGCGCGCTCGGCGAGTGCGCCGTGACCCACTTCGCGTCGGCTGCTACCGCGCAACGGTTTGGCTTCGCCCGTGCTATACGGCGGGAAGTTGTAGTTGTGCATGTAGCGCTTCTCTTTGTCAGGGTGCAGACCGTCGAGCATTTGGGCGTCCATTGTGCTGCCGAGTGTCACGATGCTGAGAATCTGAGTCTCACCGCGCGTAAACAACCCTGCGCCATGCGCGCGCGGCGACAGATGATCGCCGACTTCGCACCAGATTGGGCGAATTTGACGCGGTGTGCGTCCGTCTGGGCGTACACCGTCTTTGAGGATGCGTGAGCGCACTGCGTCGCTGGTCATGTCTTTGACCACCTGATGCAGCTCGTCGGCATTGACATCGCCGATGCTTTGCATCTGCGCAAATACCTCGCCCTCGAGCGCGTCCATAAGCGTGCTGCGTTCAGCTTTCTCGAGCGAGTCGTCATGCATGACTTTTTCGACGCGGTTGCCAAGCGCGGCGCGCACCTTGTCGTTAAATTCTTTGTTTTGACCAAACTTTGGATAGTCGGTCGTCTTTGTCTTGCCGATCTCCGCCGCCATCTTTTCTTGCAGCGCGATGTATTCTTGAATGGCTTCGTGACCGCCGCGTAGTGCGCGCACCATGGTGGCTTCGTCCACTTCGTTGGCGCCACATTCCACCATGACAATCGCGTCCTTGGTGCCGGCCATGCGCAGGTCGAGATCGCTGTATTCCATCTCAGGGATGGTTGGGTTGTAGACCAATTCACCGTCAATCAAGCCAACGCGTACTGCACCGACGGGTGTAGTAAATGGCACGTTGCTGATCATCAACGCCGCGCTGGCGGCATTGACCGCGAGGATGTCAATGTCGTTGATCTGATCGTGCGACAACGCCGTGATGATGATCTGCACGTCATTGCGCAGGTCATCCGGAAAGAGTGGGCGCATCGGGCGATCTACGAGACGCGCAATGAGAATGGCCGCCTCAGCCGGGCGACCCTCGCGGCGAAAGTAGCTGCCGGGGATGCGTCCCGCAGCATACAGGCGCTCCTCGTACTCGACGCTGAGCGGAAAGAAATCAATGCCTGCGCGTGGCGCGGCTGCCATCGTGGCAGTGCCAAGCACCATTGTGTCGCCCATGCGCGCAGTCACTGCACCGCCGGCGAGTCGCGCAAGACGACCTGTTTCGATTGTGATTGTTTTACCGCCGATGTTGGCGGTGTAGACGTGGTTCTCCGGCTTTTGCACCGGCACGACCATCGTCACGTCTTTATTTGACACGGTTCTCCTTAAAAAAAATTTATACATGCGCCCAGATACGATTTATCTGACGCGCAAAATCCGCTTGCCAAATCGCTCATTACAGAGGAGTCCTGATCCGCAACACAAACACCGATTTGACTCTGCGTGTGACGCACGAAATGGCTGCGTTTGTGCTGTTTTGAGGGCACTAGAGGTTAGAGGTAAATCGCCCAGCGCGCGCTCGACGGCTTGCCTCTAATCTCTAATGTCGCCCTGCTTTAGTTTAATTTGCCGCTATTGTGTGTGCTGGTATGCCTATGCCTCCGTTTTTGTGTTGCAAGGATTATATCAACCACGTTTACGCTTTTTTATATAGCTATAAGCTGCGCCAGCTACCAGCGCGATTACCAACAAAATCGCACCAAATAGGTTAAATGACAAAGTAGCGACTGGATCGTCAAAATGCACCATCCAGTTGAATAGCGGTTTGCCTGAAAGCGAAGTGGTTGCGTCGCTATCATGAATATTGCCGCGCGCCGCGCCAGCGCTTCCTGCTCCTGCGCCAGGTGATGCGGTGTACGCATAGCGCAGTCGGGCAACGTTGCTTGCAGGCAGTCGGTCAAGCCTAAACACGATGAAATTAGCAAATGGCAATAGATGAACTGATGAGATTTTTGGTGAATTTGGCGTGCTATCGGTGTACTCAAATCCGAAGTTAGCCTGCTCGGGCACCAGCGTAGTGTCTATTTGCATAGGCGCAACTGGGACATGGAAACGGGCAAATACAAAAGGTCCAATTCCAAATAGCATACGCGGGCTCAAGGCGACAAACTGCTTTTGATCAATGACGGTTTGTTTGTAGACCTTGCCGTAATACTCACCTAGCCAGCGATAGCCTTCGTTTGAAAGATGCAAGCCATCTGCATATGGCAAAAAATACTTTGGTGTAACCAAAACAATTGCAGTTTGATCGCCGCGCGAAGCTCTAAGCTGGGCGATTGGAATGCCAGAAGTAGCGGAAGCACGGGGATCGTTTTGAGAGGCGCTCCAAGAGCTTAGTTGATCGGTTAGCGCTATTACACGTTTATCTGATGCGGTTATTTCGCGGATGTCATGTTCATAGTCGCGTTGCCATTCGACTAAGTATTTCGAATAATTGCCGTCATTGCCAAATACATGGTCGCTTTCGCCATGAATAATCACAACAGCATTCGCTTCATACGCGCGATTGTTTGCACGAGCCAGTGTATTTGCCATTCTGACATTATTTAGGGCGCCGTTATAAAAGCCACTGCCTTTTTTGAGTCCCTCATAAGACATATCGTTTCGTGCGTTGATAGTGGTCAATGATGTATAGCCATTATTTGTCAGGTAGCTAATGGTGTTAGCCATGCTGCTGGCGATGCTCTCTTGATCGGTCTCGATCAGCGGCGAGAGTTTGCCATCTTTGATCATCAAATTTTGATACGGCTGAGTTGTTGAGAGCGCGGGTGATCCCATTGTCCCAAGCGCTAAGCTCTGCCCAGTAATAACAATGTGATGAATCACGCTAGGGTTTTGTTGCTGAACGGAAGCTGTTGTCGGTGTGGAACAAGCAGTAACGAAAGCAAATAGTGCGATTGGAAGCAACCGCGAAAAAAATGTTAGCCGCCACATAGTTTGTGTGAATAACAAAGTATAGTCACGCCCATGAAAGTGACCGATGTGCTGGCTTTGTTTTTGCTAAGCGCGCTGTGGGGCGCAACGGCGTTGTTGGTGCGGTTTGTCTCGCAAGATTTTGGCGTGCTGTTTTTGACTGAGGCGCGCATGATAATTGGCGCGATAGCGGTCACCGTTTATTC
>CAZVQE010000130.1:0-1497 GCA_964628875.1 uncultured Anaerolineae bacterium | reverse complement strand
GGTGGCGCGACCATGGCATAGCTTTGTGATGGGGCTAATCAACGCCGCAGTGCCGATTAGTTTGTCTGCATTTGCCGCGACGCGGTTGCCGACCGGTTTTGCCAATGTGCTATTTGCGCCGACGCCACTCATCACTGCCATCATCGGCGTCATTTGGCTCAAAGACAAAATCACCCCCAAACAAATCATTGGTTGCATCATGGGCATCGCCGGCGTGGCTGTGTTGGTGGGTTGGGTGTCTTTTGAATTGGATGCTAGCGTAATCAGCGGCATCCTTGCGGCGTTTGGCTCGGTGTTGAGCTACTCCATCGCCACAAATTTTGCCAAGAAAAATTTTAAAAACTCTTTGCCAATCCAGACGACGCGCGGTCAGCTCATTATGGCCGCTGTGCTGTTATCGCCTTTTTTGATCATGGATTTTCCGCAGCACGCGCCATCGCTCGGCACAATTTTATTTGTCATTGCGTTTGGCTTAGTCTCCACCGCGTTTGGCTTTTTGCTATTTTTTAATTTGATGAGTCGAATTGGAGCCGCGCGCACGCAGGTGGTCGCGTTGTTGATTCCTTGCTTCGGCGTGTTGTGGGGCTGGCTCTTTCGCGGCGAAGCCATCACATGGAATGTGTTGGCTGGACTCGCTATCGTGCTCACCAGCATCACACTCGTTACCGATATCAAACTGCGCTAATCAGCAAAAACGATCTCAGCGCAAGTTTTGAGCTTGGCAAATGAGCCTCGCAATGTCGCGTTGTGATGCGCGATGATTTGCTCGGCGCTGATGACGTCGTTGCTCCAAGTGCTGTGACCGTCGCTGGCAAGCGTGATGCCATAGCCGAGCGAACGCGCGCGGCGTGTCGTCGTGTCCACGCAATACTCTGTCTGGATGCCCGCAATCACGAGCTGTTTGATGCCACGTTTGTCGAGTTCACTCTGCAAATTCGTCTCATGAAACGAGTCAGGCGTAAATTTTTGCACGATCAATTCGCCCGTGTGCGGCGCGATATGCGGGTGAATCTGCCACAGGTGCGAGCCGGGTTTGAGCGCCGCGCCATCATCGGTCTCATTGTGTTGCACATAGATCACCGGCACATTTGCTGCGCGCGCCTTGTCAATCAGCGATTTGAGCCGCGCCAAAAACTCAAGGTTGCCGGCGACGGGTCCCATATACGAATTCTCAAACATGTCGTTTTGCACGTCAATGATGAGGAGGGCAGAGGTGTTTTTCATCACTAAATATCGATAGTACATCAGCTCGCCCGCAATGCGCGCGGCGAGCGATTGCGCCAGCAGCACGGGCTTGCCACAGCGCTCGGCAAACTTGCGGCGATAGTCATCGTCGTGCCCCATGCAATCCAGCACGATCAGGCTGAGCGACGCATCGCGCATCGCCTCGACCGCCGCGTCAATCTCTGCGTGCGCCACAGGTGACGCCCACGTGACTTTTGGATCAAATCCATCCCCGATCCAAATTTGTTGCGCGGCGTTGGCTTGTCCGTGGAT
>CAZVQE010000129.1:4349-6906 GCA_964628875.1 uncultured Anaerolineae bacterium | reverse complement strand
ATCCGCGCGCCATCCAGCGTCGCCGACATCACGAGGATGCGCAGATCATCACGCAGAGCGTGTTGCGCCTCGCGACACAACGCCAGCGCGAGGTCGGCGTGCATACTGCGCTCATGAAACTCATCAAAGATCACCAGACCGACGCCGCGCAATTCTGCATCGCTCTGTAGCCGCCGCGTGAGGATGCCCTCAGTCAGCACCTCGATGCGTGTGCGCGCGCCGACACGCTGATCAAAGCGCACGCGATAGCCGACCGTTTGCCCGGTAGATTCACCGATGAGCTGTGACATGCGCGTGGCGATTGAGCGTGCTGCGATGCGGCGCGGTTCGAGCATGAGCATGCGTTGCCCGCGCATCCATGCTTCATCGAGTAGCTCAATCGGCAGCACGGTGCTTTTGCCTGCGCCGGGTGGCGCTTGCAAGATGACGGTGTTGTTTTGTGCCAATTGCCGCCGCAGCTCGGGCAGCGCGTCCATGATCGGTAGATCGCGTTGGGCGTTCACTGCCCGCAATTATCGGTGGCTATCTGGTGGCTGAGCTGCCGAAGCCGTATTTGAGTAACTTTTTGAAAAGTCAATCAGTGCTTGTTCATCACTATTGATTAAAGCCTCTTTCTTACGGCGACTCCATCCTTGAATTTGTTTTTCGCGTCTAAAAGCATCTTCTACATGTTCAAAGAACTCGCAATATATGAGTTTGACGGGGAGACGTTTGCGCGTATGGTTTGCCCCTAATCCTTGCTGATGTTCTGACAACCTTTTCTCAAGATTTTGCGTACTCCCAGTGTAGTAGCTGCCATCGGAGCACTTTAGGATGTACATGTGTGGCACGAGAAAATTTTAGCTGCAAATTGGCGGCTGAGGACGCGGTGGCTGAGCTTGCCGAAGCCACAAGACTTGACAACGACTCGTTGCCTTCGACAGGCTCAGGCAACTGTGACGCGGCAGCTAAGCTCAGGCAACTTACTTTGCGGCGATGAGTATGATGGCTATCAGCGACAGCGCAACGCCGACGACTTGCAGGCGCGAAAGTCGCTCGTGCAAAAACATTGTCGCCAACAACACCGTTGAAGCCGGATAAAGCGAGCTGGTCACCGCGGCGATGTCGAGTCGCCCAAGTTGTGACGCGATGACAAACAGCACGTTGCCGAGTGCATCGGCGATACCGTTGCCGGCGGTGAGCGCAAACAAACCCCGTGAGTGTGGCGGTGCAAAGTTGGCGCGTTGATTCGGTACAGCCAAATTCAACACGGTAAACGCAGAGAGCGACGCCACACGCGCAAACAAGATCGGCAAAAATACAGTCTCGCTACGCACTTGCGAAATGCAAATAAAAAATGCGCCAAAGCCGATGCCGCTCAACACTGATAAACCATAGTTGTTAGGGAGTTTTGCTTGTGACGGATTCGAGCGCTGGTAGGCGATCAGCGCCACGGCGATCACTGCTACTGCAAAGCCAACGAGGGTGAGCGTTGCTGGTGCGCCCAAGGTCAGCGCGCCAAACACCACTGGCAAAACCGCTGAGACAATGGCGGTGATTGGCGCCACCACGCCCATCTTGCCCGTGGCTAACGCGCGATAGAGCGCGAGTAAACCTACGACGCCAAACAAACCGGCAATACAGCTCCACACATAGTCACTCGGTGAGCTAAATTTCTCTCCGCGCACAACAACAAGCACAAGCATCAATAGCGCGCCGACGATTTGCGCCCAAAATACGACGCGTTGCGCCGAGATACGTTTTGTAGCCATGCCGCCAAAAAAATCGCCACTGCCCCAAACTACTGCGGACGCCAAACCAAACGCAACTGCGATTAAATCTGAACTCATGCGGCTATGATTGTCGCAGATGAATCAAGCGACAGTGCGCGCGTTTTTGGCGCTCGATCCTGATCTCGCCACGCGCGAGTTTTTGCGCATGCAGATGGCGTATCTGCAACGCGCGTCATGGGCGCGCGAAATACGCTGGGATGATGAGCGCAAGCTACATCTCACCCTTCGATTTTTGGGTGATGTGACGCAGGCGCAAATCAATCAACTCATCATGTTGCTCAACGCCAGTCCACTGCCTGCGTTGTCATCATTCAATGTGAGTGAGGCGCATTTATTTCCGGATGTCAATCGTCCGGTAGCGATTGCATGTCCAGTGCATCACGACGAGTCATTGATGAAATTGGTGCGTGCGTGTGAACGAGCCGCGCTGCAAATCGGTTGTGTGGCTGAGTGACGCGACTATCACGGGCACATCACGCTTGGACGCGTGAGCAAATCTTGGCGGCGCGGTACAAAAATCACAAACGCACCACAAAGCGCGCTCATGCGCCCTTCACCGCTCACGCTGTATCAAAGCACACTCACGCCACACGGATCCATCTACAAAGTGCTGGCGCGGTTTGAGCCTATGCGTAGCGCACTGTGACGCGCGTGCCCTCAGTGGTGCGTGGCGTGAGATACCACGCCGACTCATACGGCGCGGCGGGTGACGTCCAGCGCCAAAACCATTTGGCGGCGGCGTTGGTGACATTGAGGCAGCCGTGACTGCGGCGCGAGCCGAAATC
>CAZVQE010000129.1:0-4249 GCA_964628875.1 uncultured Anaerolineae bacterium | reverse complement strand
AAGCCGCCTTCTTTGACACCATCGCGCAGGCGATACCACGTCTCGCCTTTTTGATTTTGAATGGCATCTACCACGCGGTAAACCGTGCCGTAATACAAGCGACGCCCGATGTAGGCGACGCTGCTCGGTGTGTAGCGCAGGTCTACAAATGGCACACTGACCTCCGCCCAAAATGTAGCTTTGGCGATGTCGGCGCTGACCGGCGCGTTTTGGATGTCCTCAACCGGCACGACATACGCCGAATGGATAAATCCCTTTGGCGTGGCGTACCAAATTTTGTTTTGATGTGCGCCCCACGCTTCGCCGCTGACCTGACCCGTGAGTGAGATCACATCATCGTAGCCCGTGCGGTCGGTGATGCGTGCCGTGAATGACGGCGACTCGCGTGTGACCCAAATCCATGAGGCGATGCGTCCTTTGCTTGCGGGCGCTGGGTCAAATTGCTCTGTAGCGAGTATCGGTGCGACGCGCATCAATGGTGCGGCGGCTGTGAATTTCACTGCTAGCGATAGCAGTTTGCGACGCGAGATAGACATGCGCGCAAGTTTAATTCACCTCGGCACACAAAGATGAGAAAAATTTGACAAATACAGTTGTAGAGGCAGTACTCAGAACTGCCCCTGCCGTAAACACATTAAAAAAACTACACGCCGCCGAAGGCTTGGAAGCCGCCATCTACGGCGATGGTCACGCCTGTGATAAAGCGCGACGCATGCGATGTCAGAAATACAGCCGTCTCGCCTAGCTCATCTGCCTCACCAAAGCGCCCCATGGGCGTGCCGCGAATGATGGTCTCGCCACGCGGCGTGAGTTTGCCAGTGGCTTGATCTACCAGCAACCAACGATTTTGCTCGCCCAAGAAGAAGCCGGGCGCGATGGCATTGACACGGATTTTGGACGAATAATTTTGCGCAAAATGCACTGCCAACCACTCGGTGAGATTTTTGACGGCGGCTTTGCCGCTGCTGTAGGCGATGTTGCGCGTGAGCGGACGAAACGACATCATCGAAGCGATGTTGAGGATGACGCCTTCGCCGCGCGCGATAAATTGCTTGGCGATGGCGAGGCTCGGCACGAGTGTGCCGGTCCAGTTGAGATCCATGATATCGCGCATGGCAGACAGATCGAGATCGAGCAATGAGCGCGTCGGCGAGGTCATGGCTTCGGGTTTGGTGCCGCCCGCACAATTGACCAAGATATGCACATCGCCTGCTTTTTCGAGCGCTTGCTCAGTTGATTTTTGATCGGTGACATCCATCGTCACCGCACGGGCTTTGCCGCCGTTTTTTTGAATGCGTTCGACGGCGGATTCAAGCAGCGCCATGCGTCGACCGCTGACGATGATTTCCGCGCCTGCGCGCGCGAGTGCGTCGGCAAGCGCGCCGCCGATGACGCCGCCGCCACCAGTGACGAGCGCGACTTTGCCAGTGAGATCAAAAGGTGAAGCTGTCATATAGGTCTAATTATGAACGATTTATTTATTGGCGGAGATGCATATCAACCTGCGATCAATTCACAAACTCAACCGACTCGTAGCCGCTGGCGAGCAAGATGCGCTCGATGATGATGCGCGCATTGCGATCTGCCTCACGTAGCATGCCACTCTGCAGCGCCATATCGCGGATGGCTTTGACGGCTTGCTCGCGCGCCTGACTCTCGAGCTCGCGCGTCTCGGGGATCACCAGCAGATTGGTGCGGTCATACACTTTGGTGGTGCAGGGCTGTGTGCTGTCGTCTATCAGATACGCGTCTTGCACGTCGGCTTTTGGCAATCGGACAGTCACGCGCTTGCCGTCGGTGCTGACACGGATGTCTT
This sequence comes from uncultured Anaerolineae bacterium, assembly GCA_964628875.1. Taxonomy (GTDB): domain Bacteria; phylum Chloroflexota; class Anaerolineae; order J036; family Brachytrichaceae; genus AQU-03. The sequence goes on along the minus strand of CAZVQE010000129.1, from coordinate 2,433 downwards.
CTTCGCGCAATTGCGATAGGTCAATGCCGGCTTTGACGCGCCCGCAGGCGATGAGCAATAGCCGCTCGTAAACGATGTTGCTGACGCGCGCCTTTTGCACCTCGACGACGGTGGACATCGTGGCGCTGGTCGTGGTCAGGTCAGCCACCGCGCGCACTTGTTGGATCACAGGCGGTCGCACGATGATGGTGGGTGTGGCTTGCGGCAGCGCGGTGTTGATCGCGTTGAATGGGTTGGCTGACTGCACGGCTTGTGCGGCAGACTGTGCGCTCTGCGACAGCCGCATGAGCGCGAGCGACACGATGATCGCCGCCAGCACAATTCCCAGCGCCACAATCGCCGCGATGACATACGGGTTTGAACGTGGCGCGGATTTCATTCTCAATGAGCCAGCAAGCCGAGCTTACGCACGTGCGCTTCGAGCTTGGCGTTATCTGGCTCGACCAGTTTGGATTGATCTGGAAAAAGAATCGTTGGGATACTACGATTGCCGTTGTTGAGCGACTTTACAAGTTCGGTGGCTGTATCGTCTTTGTCTACGTCAATCCATTCGTAAGCGACATGATTGTCGTCAAACCATTTGCGTGCGCGGCGTGTGTCGCCGCACCACATCGCGCCATAAAACTTGGTGATTGCTTTTGTGTCTGACATGATTTTCGTGCGATTATAAAAGTTATCGGTTTTCGGTATTTGCATCTGATGACTGAAAGCCGAAAACCGATAACTGAAAACTCGTTGCTCAATACTTGATATCCACCTGTTTGCGTTCGTTGGCGCTCTGCACAATAGCGTCACAGATGACCGAGTTGCGATAGCCATCCTCAAAATCAGCGGCGTGCGGTTTGACTTTGGTGTTGTTGACTATCGCATCAAAGAAGTGATGAAACTCATGCACAAACGTATGCTCCCAGCCGATGATGTGCCCGTGGGGCCACCAATTCTCCCAAAACGGGTGATAGCTCTCGGTGACCAACACCTTTGTAAACCCCTGCGTGTCACGCTCGCCGCCGGTGAAATGCACTTCGAGATGATTCATGTCTTCGAGGTTAAAGCGCACGCTGCCGTGCTCGGCGTTGATCTCAAAGGTGTTGAAATTTTTGCGACCGAGGCAAAAGCGGCTGGCTTCGAGTGTGCCGACCGCGCCATTGGCATACTCGATGATGCTCTGGAACGCATCGTCCACCGTCACTTTTTCCATTTTGCCTTTTGCGTTTTTGCGTTGCTTGACAAATGTCTCGGTGCGCGCGATGAGGCTCTTGGGTTCGCCGACGAGATAGCGCGCGAGGTCAATGATGTGCGAGCCGAGATCACCGAGCGCGCCGCTGCCGGCTTGGCGCGCGTCGAGCCGCCACACCATCGGAAAGTTTGGATCGGCGATCCACTCTTGCAAATAGGTCGCGCGAAAGTGATAGATGCGTCCGAGCTTGTCGCTGTCTATCAGATTTTTGACGAGGCGCACGGCTGGCACAAAGCGATAGTTGAAGGCGACTTGATGTTTGACTTTGGCTTTTTTGACCGCTTGCCACATCTCATAGGATTCGGCGGCGTTGCGTCCGAGCGGTTTTTCGCTGATGATATGTTTGCCTGCGCGCGCGGCGGCGATGTTTGGCTCGGTGTGTAGGTTGTTGGGTCCGGCATTGTCAAACACGTCTACGTCAGGATCGTCAATCAACTGTCTCCAATCGGTGTACGCCTTTTCAAAGCCATAGCGCTTGGCGGCTTCGTTGACGGCGCTTGAGTTGCGTCCGGCGATGGCGACGAGGCGCGGCACAGCCACAGGCGGATACATCATGTAGGGCAATTTGATCAGCGCATTGCTGTGTGCTTTGCCCATAAATGCGTAGCCGAGCATGCCGACGCCGAGTGTGGGGGCGTGGTTTTCGGTGGCATTCGCAGCCATTGTTGTAAAGGATGAAGTTGGCATATTCTGGTTTTTAGTTTTTGGTGATTAGTTGTTAGTTGTGGAGGCGCGTTTGCTTATGGACACGCGTTGAATTAGCACGTTAAGCATTCGGCGAATCTCTACAATCTCATTAGATAGACGAGTGTATTGCGTTTCACTTAGATAGTTTAAATCTCTGCATAGCAATAATTGATACTCAGCTTCGGCAGCTGATCCCATCGCAATTTGCAAAAATCTAGCTAACTCTGCATTGCTATTTCGACCACAGCCTTCTGCTATGTTTGTTGGAATTGAAACAGATGAGCGTCGTAATTGATTAGTGATGCCATACAACTCTTCCTTTGGAAATTGTGCCGTTGCTTTGTAAGCTACTAAAGCAAATTCATGTGCACGTTGCCACACTTTCAGGTCTCTGAAATTTTGCATGACAAACTCCCAACTAACAACTAACAACTAATGACTAATGACTACTTGCTAAACGCCGCATCAAACGCCACGGCGCTGGGTTTGAAATCAATATGTTTGACAAA
>CAZVQE010000128.1:2068-6974 GCA_964628875.1 uncultured Anaerolineae bacterium | reverse complement strand
CCTCGATGCTCGATCAACTCAATTCACTCGAACAAGAAGCCCTAAGTGCACTCAATGGCGCCACCATCACAGAAGAACTGAGTGCGTGGCAAGCCAAATACTTTGGCACGAAGCGCAACAAAGGCGCGCTCGATCAGCTCATGTCGGCGCTCGGCAAACTCAGCGCCGAGGAGCGACCTGCCTTTGGCAAACGCGCCAACGAAGTGAAGCAAGCGCTGACTGCAGCGAGCGCCATTAAAGAAGAGCAAGTCAAACAAGCCGAACTCGCCAAACAAATGCAAGCGGGCGCGCTGGATGTGACACTACCGGGCACACGCGTCTGGCGTGGACGGCTGCACCCCAGCACGCAAAACCTGCGCCGCATCATCGAGATTTTTGCGCAAATGGGATTTAGCGTGTATCGCTCGCCCGATGTCGAGACCGACGAGATGAATTTTGAATTGCTCAACATGCCCGCGGAGCATCCGGCGCGCGACATGTGGGACACGTTTTATACGACCAAGCCGGGCGTGATCTTGCGCACACACACATCGCCCGGGCAGATTCGCAGTATGCGCGAGCTAGGGGCCAATGGCACTCAGCCCGTGCGATTGATTTTGCCCGGCATGTGCTACCGCTACGAGCAAGTGACAGCACGCAGCGAGATGCAATTTAACCAAGTCGAGGGCATCGCCGTCGGACGCAATATCACGCTGGCTGACCTCAAAGGCACAATGTCTGAGTTTGGGCGACGCATGTTTGGCGGCGATGGCAAGATTCGTTTTCGCGGCAGTTATTTTCCGTTTACTGAGCCAAGCGTCGAGGTGGATGTGTATCTCGGCACAGACACGCCGCAAGCGCGCATGCTGACCAAAGGCACGGGCTGGCTTGAGATTGCTGGCGCGGGCATGATTCATCCGACAGTGTTGCGCAACGGCGGCTACGACCCCGCTGAGTGGAGCGGCTTTGCTTTTGGAATGGGTCCCGAGCGCGTAGCAATGCGTCTGCACAACATCAGCGACATTCGCTATTTTTGGGCGAATGATCTGCGATTTTTGGAGCAGTTTTAGAAAGTTAAAAGTTGAAAGTTCGAACTTTCAACTTTAAGCTTTCAACCGTTCAACTTGCCGCCATCGCCTCTTTCATCTTGCGCACGGCGGTTTCATCGGCGGGATTTTCGCCTTTCATCATCGCGGTGTGAAACGCCGTCCAGTATGCAAAATAAATCAGCGACGTTTGTTGCGCGAGCGCGCTGTGACCTTGCGCGCGCACACTGTCTTGGTTGATGCCTGACTCAAGCAACATGGTCGTCGTCAGTTCAAAACGCCGCGCGATACGCGCATGCTCATGCGAGCTGCGCAACATGATGACAATCGCGCGTCGCCAGACTTCTTCGGCGTGCGTGTAGCCGACGATGCTGTTATGCGTCACATCGGGCAGCTCGTCGTGCGAGGCGAGCATATGCGCGTAGGCGTGCAACTGGGTTTTGTAGAATCGCGCAATCGGTGCGGTGATGCCCGCGCCATAAATCACTGGCAAGCGATCCACAAATTGTCCGGCTAAACGTTTGGATGGGTTGCGCATAGCGGGCGAGTCGGCGCCTATTTTTTGCTCGGCGAGTTGCATAACGCTGACTGCCTCATTCACCTCAGCGCTCAGATCGGCGACCGCGCCCATCGCCACACATACACCGAGCAATGTCATGCACATAGCGATGACCGACTCGCGCGTTGGCAACGCGATGACCTGCGCGCCCAGCGTCGCTAATTTGCCACCTGTGGTCAGCGCCACACACTGACAACCGCGTTGGATGCCCTGCGCAAATGCGCTGAGCGTCTCCTCAGTGTTACCCGAATATGAAATCGCAATCACCGTAACACTCGCGCCACTCGCATACGCCGGCAGATCGTAGCCGCGCACAACCTCGATAGGAATCGAACTCGAGCTGGCTAACAACGCTTGCACAATATTGGCGGCTGTGGCTGGGTCGCCCTGCCCGATGCACACGATACGCTTTGGCTGATCTGTAAATTTTGCGGCAAGCCCGCGCTGATATGCGGGCGCAGCATCTGATGGCATGGCTGAGATTGCCGCGCGCACATTGGCAACATCTATTTTTGCGACGGCATTGAGGTCATCCGGATTAATCATGTTTAGTTAAATTTTTCTATTTTTGCGCTCGTGCGTTGCTGATCGAGCCACGTATCAAAGCGAATTTTTTGCATACGCGCACTGTCTTCATTGCTGAGTGGTCGTGTCTCACGCTCAAGGATTTGCAAAACGTGATAGCCAATTTGACTTTTGATTGGCGTGCTGATCGCGCCATCTTTGAGCGCAAAGAGGGCATCCTCGACCTCGCGCCACACGATCACACCTGTGCCGCGCGCGACCCAACCGATATCGCCGCCCGCGCCGCGCGTCAGCGGATCGAGTGACTGCGTCTGCGCCATCTTCGCAAAGTCTGCGCCTACTTTGAGTTGGGTGATGATGCGCTGCGCATCGGCTTCGGTGGCAACAAGAATTTGCACAGCATGTACATACTCGGCTTGCGTTGGCACGTCACGCAGCACCCAATTTCGTAGCTGCATCGCCAGTAACTGACGCGCCAGCTCATCGCGCGCTTCATTTTCGGTTTGTTTGTTGTCGCGCAACCATTTTTGAAAAGCGTCAACACCGCCGCGCGTCTGAATCAAATGGCTGTACTCGTCGTTGAGCTGATCGTCACTGATCCAGAGGTTATTTTGGCGCGCGGCGGATTCAATTAACACGCGATCAACAAACATCGCTGTGACTGTCTCGCGCGCTTGTGCCTCGATTTGCTTGGCTTGCGGTGAATCGGTCTTGGGCGGATTTGGCAACGCAGCTAAGCGGCGTGATATCTCGCGCACAAGCTCGCTGTTAAAGAGTTCTTTGCTGACTGTAGTGCCATTCACCCGCAAAGCAAAGGGAGATATCGTCGGCGTCGGAGTAAATGTCGCAGTCGGAGTCGAAGACGGCGTCGGCGTTTGGCTCGGCGTGGAGGTGCGCGTCGGTGTCGCCGTGTGAGATGACGTTGGCGTCAAGCTGGGCGTCAACGACGGCTCAACCGTCGGGTAAATGGTCGGCTGATAGATTGTGATGACTGGTGTTGTAAATGGCAGTGGTTCGCGAATTGAACTACAACCTGCCAATAAAAAAGCGATGATGATGCACAAAACAAACCAAAAATAACCCCGTAAACACATGAACGGCAAATTATAGCCAGCAGGTGCGGCTTTGCGACTTTCGAGGAGTATCTAAGAGAAGAGAGATTACCACCATTATGGCTACGCCTAGGATGTCATTTCGAGCAGCGTATAGAACGCGCAAGCGAGAAATCACTGTAACCGACAACGTAGGGGTTCCTCACTTCATTCAGAATGACGATCCTCCCTCCTTTTAGTGGCTCAGAATGACTCGGCTTTAATACAGCAAATACTTTTGGCGAAGTTTCTTAAATTGCGCGAGTTCTTTTTGCCAGCCCCGCTTTATTTCGTGTATCGGAACGCGGGCGATGAGTTGCTCGCGGATGCGTGGACTGCCGCTGAGCAAGTCAAAATGCGGCGGCTTGCCTTCCCATGAGGTCGGCAAAAACTCAAACTCATGTGGATGTTGCTGCATGACCGCAGCAACCATATGCAACCCAGTCTCAAATGCGCTTATTCGTGCGCGATGCGTGACATGGATTTGCACACCGTTGCAAATCACGCCCTTGTGTTTGCTATAGGTCGGCTCAAATGACTGCGGACGAAAGCGCACGCCCGGAAGATCGAGTGCGTTGAGCGTTTTAACGAGTCGCGCGGAGTCGAGCCACGGCGCGCCAATCCACTCAAACGGATGTGTCGTGCCGCGCCCTTCGCTCAGGTTTGTGCCTTCAAACAGACATGTGCCGGGGTAGACGACGGCGCATTCGACGCTTGGCAGATTGGGCGATGGTGTGACCCATGGCAATCGGGTTTGATCGTAGTACATTTCGCGGCGCCAGCCTCGCATTTTGACGACGGATAGTTTGCAGTGAATGCCAAACTCGGTATTCATCAAATTCGCCAGCTCGGCAATGGTCAAGCCATAGCGCACCGCAATCGGATACAAACCGACAAACGACGCGCATGATGGCTCAAGCAGTGGTCCCTCGACCGTGTTGCCGTTAATCGGGTCTGGGCGATCCAGCACCAAAACTTCGATGTTTTGTTCGGCGGCGGCTTGCATGACATACGCGAGCGTGTACATGTAGGTGTAAAAACGGCAACCGACATCTTGGATGTCATAGATCAGCAAGTCAATGTCTTTGAGCATTTCGGCAGTCGGTTTTTTGTGGTCGCCGTAGAGGCTGTAAATGGGCAACTCACTTACGGCATCTTTGCGCGAATCCACAGCAATTGCGTCTTGGATGGCACTGTTGATGCCATGTTCAGGTCCAAACAGCGCACGCACACGAGCGGCGGGAATTGAGTTAATCACATCTGCCGTCGGTAGTAAATTAGATGTGATGCCGGTCGGATTTGTGACGATGCCAATGTGGCGGTTGTGAATGAATTGAGGGCGCTGAAGGAGGTTGTCAAGTCCAGTTTTCATTGTTGACAAAGGATTTTAGGTCAAGTCCCGACTGATCATTAACGATGCTAAAAGCCATGCGTGAGATCAGACTTACAAGAGATTCATTCTGCTAAACTATCTGTAGCCGTTAAGGGTTACAACAATCACGTATAAAAGGAAGGAAGCTATGAAAAAAGAAAGTGCATTGAGAATTACATTGACATTGATTCTTACGGTCATCCTGATTGGTCATTCGTCCATCTATGCCAAAGAAATCTCAACATCAGATCAGCCGTATGTGACCACAACGACTCAAATAGTCACATTGTCAAAGCTATTTGCGCCAACAAGCGCTGCGCCGAATACCAACGTC
>CAZVQE010000128.1:0-2058 GCA_964628875.1 uncultured Anaerolineae bacterium | reverse complement strand
GGCGCGACCGGCACAACAAATATTGATGTTACTGATACTTTGCCCAGCAACATGCAACTGGTTTCGGCAAACAGCACATGTGGGGGATCACTCGTTACCACTACTCAGCAGGTCAAGGTTAGCGGTGGCAGTGCGCTAAGCACAACATCTTGTTTGATAAATGCCGTTGTGCAGGCGAGTCTGCCAGGTATTTATACCAATACAACCTCTGCATTGCAATCTTCGACAGGTAGCGCTGCAGGAGCCAGCGCAACACTTGTGATCGGCGCGCCACCCATTGTCACACAGTCATTTGTGCCAAACGCGATTCAAAAAAATGGCGTGGCTTCGTACGTGATGACAATCACTAACACTAATACGATTGCGTTGAGCGGCATTTCGGTTACAAATACGCTGCCATCGCCATTGACAAGAAACCAACTTTCGTTCTTTTCAAATTGCGGCGGCACAGGCACGAATCTAGGCACAGGCGGTCTGGGCGGAATAAACTACAGCGGCTTTACATTAAATGCTGGGGCGTCTTGCACAGTTAGTTACACGGTGACATCTGGCATATTAGGCGCATACACGAGCGCCACGTCAGTGGTCACCGCTACCGCTACACAATCAGCATCTGCAAATGCTGCAAATTCGGCGACACTCACGGTTTATGACAAAGCCGATCTCACCATTACCAAAACAGATTCGATTGATCCGGTTGCGCTTGGAACAAATTTTGACTATCTGATCACAGTCAATAACAATGGTCCTGACTCGGCGCTGAATGTTATTGTGACAGACACGGTGCCGACGGGTCTCAGCATTAACAGCGTTAGTGGTACAGGGTGGACGTGCAGCAATTCCTCAAGTGGCATGGTGACTTGCACAATGGCTTCATTAGTTGTGGGTGCATCAAACCCGATTGATATCAACGTTGTCGGCTCAAGCATTGGAGTCAAAACAAACACAGCAACAGTAGCCGCAAGCAACGACGTAACCACAACCAATAACGCGGCTACGATTACTACCACCCTCACGGGTCCCGGGGTTGAGGTCACAAAAACATTCAAGTCAATGAGCTACGTAGGTGGCGGCTCTACCGGACAGGGCGTTGCGGTATATACAGTCACTCTACACAATACTGGCAACGCTGATGGCATCATAGCCGATTTCAAAGACATATTTGCGTGGAATGACACAACGGGAGGAAGCTGCGTCGTGCCGGGCGGAATCGCATCGAGCGCGTTAAATAAAGGAATTCAGTCGAGCTTTAATGTGACCTGCACAGTTGCCGCCCCTCAGAAAGAATGTGAGACCTATGACGTTGACCTACTTAATTCTGTAGCTGTGACTTTATCCACCCCGAGCGCTTTTCCATACATCGTGACTGATATATTCAAAGCCCCCACAGTTTACGTTCCAGTTCCAAAGCTATACACAAGTCAATGCCCTGCGCCAACAGCTGTACCAACAGGCACTGTTACAGTGACCGTTACTCCAACAACTACTGTAACACCTACAGTAACTTCTACACCTACCTCAACAATTACACCGACAGCTACGCTCACGCCAACAGTCACTGCCACGCCAACATCAACGCCGACACCGACACCAACAACTCCACCCAGTGGAGCAACTACTGTTTATTTGCCTCTGGTCGTGCAATCGCCTTCTGGTATTTTTGGAAAAGTAACTTTCAATGGAACAATTGCTCCGGGTGTCAGAGTTGATCTGATGAGAGGGGTAGATCTTAAAAGTTCTACTTTGGTAGATTCACAAAACACCGACGCTAATGGCCTATTTTCTTTTGCGAATTTTTCAGTGGTGACCTCGCTCACAAATGGTAATCAATACTATGTGCGCTATCAAAATGTAGCAGATTCGACTAGGCTGTATTTTTGGAAGACCAAGTCTATTTCTAGCTATGTCCAAGGCAATGCCGCTAATATGGGCACATTTGATATTGCAAATGTATTTTTGGCCTCGCCCGCAAATAATGCCGCGGTATACACACCTGCAACCTTCCGATGGAATAAACGCGCCAGCAATCCAAGTGATGGCTATGCCTACGTGATTTAC
>CAZVQE010000127.1:949-7018 GCA_964628875.1 uncultured Anaerolineae bacterium | reverse complement strand
CTCGAGCTCAATGTGATGATGCCGATCATCGCGCACAACCTCAATGAGATGGTGCATGTCACGATTGGCGCGGTCAATGCATTTGTCAAATTCTGCTTAGCCGATATCAAGGCGCAACCTGAGAAGGCAACAGGTTGGCTCGCCAAGAATGCTATCGTTGTGACCGCGCTCAATCCGGTCATCGGTTACCTGTCTGGCGCTGAGCTTGTAAAGGAAGCCATGAAGCGCAACGCGACCATCCGCGAAGTGGCGGCTGAGCGCATCAACGCCGGCACACTCACCAAGAAAGATGGCTCGCCAATTACATTGGCTGAGGTGGACGCCGTGCTTGGTGACCTACATAGGCTGACAGAGGGCGGTCTCGGCGGACCTGCAGGCGGCGGCTAATTTCAAATTGACTTTGTTCTAAAATTAGAGTGCAAATGTGATAGGCTAACATTTGCACTCTAATTTTTTATGGCACAGCGAAATTCATCGGACGATTGGGACTTTGAGGATTTACCCGTTGCAATGCAAAAAGGCAAATGGGAATCTGATGGCGTAGCTGTAGATCATCACAGCCGTGTGCCGGGTTCAAATGCGTCTGCTGCCGTGCGCGAGGTTGCACGATTTTTTCGCATCTTGTGGCACACGCCACGTACGCGCCCGCTGGTGTTGCTCGGATTGTTGCTTTTGATCGGCGTATGTGTGTTGTTATTTGTGATGGCGCGTGGCGCGGTGAATGGAATTTTGCCACGCCCAAATCCGACGGTCATCAGCGGCACTGCACAACCAACTGTGCCTGCCGTCATGGTGAATCAAACACCCGTCTCAGGCGCTATTACACCGAGCCGACTCACTTTTAGAGAGACCAGTTTTACCATCACTCCGCTACAGCCTGATGTGCGCGGACAATGGCGCTATGACAAAAACGCAAAAAACACGGCGTATTGGGCGCCCGGCACAGTCATCAACTATGTGATCGGCATTAACTCAACGGCAGAGACCAAAGCCCTTTTTGACACGGTCTCAAACAATGAGACTTTGGTGCTTGACACCAGCATCGGCACTCAGCGCTATCGCATTGATCGCGTGCAACAACTCAAAGTAGATGACATGACGCCATTGCGCGATCAGAGCATGCCGCAGATTACGTTATTGCTTTTGGGTGAATCAGGTGATACGCGCAAGGCGATCATTGCCCGATATAGCGATGAAGGCTCGCCAAATACACTCAACCCCGAGAAGTTACCCATTAACCTAAAAGACATCGCGCGTGTGCGTGTCAATGCTGACCGATTGATCGCGGGCAAAGATGTAGGTTTGACCAACGGCAAAAATTATTTGCAGGTGGATTTTGAGATCACCAATCTCACGCAGCGCGCACTAGATGTCAATCAGTTTTTTACACAGCTCACCGATGGTAATGGAGCGAAGTACAACCTGTCTCAGGCAGCATCCAATGCGCGCGGCGCTGCTGGATGGGCCAAGAGCGCCATTCCCCCGGGCGCGACGATTAATGCGACAGCGGGCTATGAGGTGCCAGATACGTTGAGCGGCCCGCGACTTGAGTGGACATTTGCGCTAGATACCAACACGCCGTTTGTGGCGCGTGTGGCGATCCCCTACAAGGCGCAGGCGAGCGCATCGCCGTCGTCGCCGCAAGCTGAGATCAATGTCGTCAGCGCCAGCTTTTCGCCCGATGGCAGCGAGGTGCGCATCATTGGCACCATCCGCAACCCAACCGCGTCGGCGCTGCAACTGTCATTGCGCGATGTGACGCTCACGAGCGGCAGCAATTCGAGCGCGCTCAATAATAGTTTGCCTGCCTTGCCATGGGTCGTGTCGCCCGGCGAAACACTGGCGTTTCAGGTTGGCTTTACGCGTCCGACAGGAGGCGTCGCAGCGGTGTTTACGATCTTGGGTCAGTCGTTTGAGATCAGCGGGATGTAATAGCTTGATTTGTCATTTCGAGCGAAGCGAGAAATCTCTATAAATCAAAACGTTAGGGATTCCTTACTTGCGCACAAAATGCGTCGTTCGGAATGACAAAAACGATTTTTGGATAGCGTAGCCAAAACTCTAAAGTAATTTCAACCTATAAACATCAGCAATCTATTTTTCGTTGCGTCCTAGCTAATCAACGTTCCCACACGCTCTCCAAACACTGCCCGTTTGAGGATGCCAGCGTCCCATAGATTGAGCACCATGATCGGCATTTTGTTGTCCATGCACAGCGTGAAGGCAGTGCCATCCATCACACCGAGTTTATCCACTACAGCTTGCTGATAGCTCAGCGTGTCGTATTTTTTTGCGTTAGGGTTTTTGCGCGGATCGCTGTCATATACGCCATCTACTTTTGTGGCTTTGATCAGTACGTCACAGTTGATCTCCATTGCGCGCAACGCACCGGCACTATCGGTGCTGAAGTATGGATTGCCTGTGCCGCCGCCGAGGATGACGACGCGCCCTTTGTCGAGGTGGCGAATGGCGCGTAAGCGGATATATGGCTCAGCTACCGAGCGAATCTCAATCGCTGTTTGCACGCGCGCCGGCACATTCATTTGTTCGAGTGCGTCGCGCATGGCGAGTGCATTCATGACGGTGGCGAGCATGCCCATCTGGTCGGCGGTGGTGCGATCCATGCCGTTGGCGATACCGTCTTTGCCGCGCCACCAGTTGCCCGCGCCGATGACCATGGCCACCTCAACGCCCATATCGCGGATTTCCTTTACATGTGCGGCGGTCTCGCGCACGATCTCAGGGACGACGCCCATGCCACCGTGTCCTGCGAGCGCCTCACCGCCGATTTTGAGTAATACGCGTTTGTATTTGAGGTTTGCCATTTTGTCTCCTTAGATTTTTTCTGATTCTGTCATTTTGAATGGCGAGAAGCGCAATGAAGAATCTCCGATGCATTAATGTTTAAGTGACTTTGATTAGAGAGTTCCATTGGCGCTTAGCGTCTCAGAATGACGATACAAATTCCCAATGCGTAAAAAAAAGGGCATCTTAAAATGCCCTTTTTTACTAGTTGCCTAATTCATATCGAACAAAGCGACGAATCACGATGTTCTCTTTTAGCTTTGATATGCCTTCGGTAATCAGTGCGCCGACTTTCATTTTGTCGTCTTTGATAAATTCTTGTTCGAGCAAGCAAGCGTCCTGATAAAACTTGTCGAGCCGACCGTTTGCAATACGCTCGGCGATGTTTGCGGGCTTGCCCTCAGCCAAAGCATCAGCTTTGAATTTTTCGGTTTGTGCGGCGACGATGTCAGCAGGCACATCCTCCTTGCGCACATATTGCGGCATCATCGAGGCGATGTGTAGCGCTAGATCATGCGCCAACTCACGAAACTCAGGTGTGCGCGCAACAAAATCCGTCTCGCAGTTCAATTCCAACATGACTGCTACGCGGTTGCCCGGATGAGAGTAGACCTCAATGACGCCCTCGTTTGCATCACGCGATGATTTTTTTGCAGCGGCAGCCAAACCTTTTTCGTTGAGCCAGGCTGCGGCTTTTGCCATGTCTTCGCCGTTGGCTTCGAGCGCTTTTTTGCAGTCGAGCATGCCAGCGCCGGTTTGCTCGCGCAGTTGTTTGATTTGTTCCGATGTGATTGCCATGATTTATGCCTCGTCGTCTGTGCCTGGCTCAAATGAGCGCTGTGCAGTCTCTGCTGTTGTAGCGGTATTGGCGCTTTCGCTGGCAATTGCCGCGCTATCAGCTTCGACTGATGCTACATCCACACCTTTGCGCAAGGCGAGACCTTCGAGCGCTGCATTTGACATTGCCTCGACTACGACTTTGATGGCGCGAATTGCATCGTCGTTGGCAGGAATCACATAGTCAACGCCGGTTGGGTCGCAGTTTGTGTCAACCATCGCGATCACGGGAATGTTGACACTGTTGGCTTCCTTGATGGCATTGGCTTCGCGGCTGACATCCACGATAAACAGCGCGTCTGGCAAGCGGCGCAAGTTTTTGATGCCGCCCATGCGCTTGTTCATGCGCTCGATGTCGCGCGTCTTGAGCAGGGCTTCTTTCTTGGTGAGCCGATCAAACTCGCCGCGCTCTTTGGCAGCTTCGAGATCGTTGAGTTGCTCAAGTCGCGTTTTCATGGTGCGCCAGTTGGTGAGTGTGCCACCCATAAATCGCTCAGTCACAAAAGGCTGGCCGGCGCGCTGCGCTTGGGTCATGATGGGTTCTTGCGCTTGACGCTTCGTTCCAATAAACATGACTGTGCCGCCACCCGCGACGATCTCGCGGATTTTGTTGGCTGCGTCGTCAATCGAGTTGAGTGTTTGTTGGAGGTCAATGATATGAACGCCGTTTCGCTCTGTGAAGATATACGGCTTCATCTTGGGGTTCCACCGCTTGGTTCGGTGGCCGAAGTGGACGCCCGTTTCGAGGAGCGTCTTCATAGGTACTGCAGACATTGTATTAAATTGTTCTCCTGTTTGCCTCTGCGCGTCTGATGGAGTCAGACTTTGTGCGCATGTGAAATTTTGCGGGCATGATTTTATCACGCTGGCAGTACGTCACTTATAATCCGTCGCATGTCATTGAGTGCATCGCTTACTGTAGATGAGTCGTCGAAGCCCTCGATCAACATGAGTCGCATTGGAATGTGGTGTGATCGTTTGATTGAGGCAGGGTGGTTGGCGGCGTTGATCGTGGCGCCTTTGTTTTTTAATATTTGGTCGAGCCGCGTGTTTGAGCCAGACAAGATTACGACGGTTCGTTCGATTGCCTTACTCATGAGCGCAGCGTGGATTGTCAAGTGGTTGGATAGTCGCGGATCAACGAGTAATCAACCGATTACATGGCGCACGCCTTTGATTGCGCCGATATTGGTCACCGTGATCATTTACATGATTTCGACAGCGATGTCGGTCGGGGTGCGCACGAGTTTGTTAGGCTCATATCAGCGGTTGCAAGGGACATATACGACGTTTTCATACATCATCATATTTCTGATGATCTTGCAGGGCTTGCGCACTCGCACGCAACTCAATCGTGTGCTCAATATTATGATCATCGTTAGCCTGCCGATTTCACTCTATGGCATTTTGCAGCGCGCTGGGCTTGACCCTTTGCCATGGGGCGGCGACACGGTCAATCGTGTTGCCGGAAACATGGGGAACGCCATTTTTATCGCGGCTTACCTAATCATGGTCTTTTTTGTGACGCTGGGTAAATTGGCTGAAGTTGCAATTCGAATTCTTCGAAGTGCTTCACAATCATGGATGGATCTAGCTCGTGCTGCGTTTTATGTTTTTATTGCCATTCTCAATGCTTTTGTCGTGTTGGTTTTATCCGGTAGCCGCGGACCTCAACTTGGCTGGATTACGGGGTTGTTTTTTGCCAGCTTGTTGATGGCACAGTTATTGAGAAATCACCGCACACGAGTTTTGACGACATTTGGTCTGATTATCATTGCGCTTCTTGGCTTAGGCTTTTTAGCAATATTAAACTTTGATCGCTCTTCAAGCGCTATTGCGCGTATTCGTGAGTTGCCCGTGCTAAATCGCCTCAGTACTGCATTTGAAACCAATGAAGGCACCAATCTTGTGCGTACCCTAATATGGGATGGCAATGTCAATTTGGTGTTGCCTCATGAACCGATAGACTTTCCCCCCGACGCACAAAATCCAGATGGACGCCCAGATAGTTTTAACACGTTGCGTTTGTGGTTTGGCTATGGACCGGAGTCCATGTATACGGCATATAACCGGTTTTATCCGCCTGCGCTGGCAAATATTGAAGCCCGCAATGCGTCGCCGGATCGCAGTCACGATGAGACATGGGATTCGCTTGTAATTACCGGTATTTTTGGACTGCTTGCGCATTTGTTTTTGTTTGGCAGCGTTTTTTATTACGCTTTTAAGTGGATCGGATTGTCGCGCTCTCGTTCAGATAAATACTTATTTACTTTTCTTTGGGGCGGTGGAGCCGTGGTTGGCGGCTTTGTAGGCGCGACACTCACCGGACGACCTGGGCTATTTGGCGTTGGTTTAGCTATTGGCGCGGTAGCAGGACTGACTTTATTTGTGATAATTGAATCCGCAAAGAGTGCAATTCGTCAAATT
>CAZVQE010000127.1:0-939 GCA_964628875.1 uncultured Anaerolineae bacterium | reverse complement strand
TCGTTGCACACTACGTTGAGATCCAACTAGGTATTGCGATTGTGTCAACACGCACTACGTTTTGGGTGATGGCTGCGCTGATTTCAGTGATTGGACTGCTCAGAGTTTCAGATATAGCTAATGTGTTTGATTTTGAGCTTGCCGATGTATTTGTTGCGGGCAGCCATGACGCGACCGAGATTGAGCAAACAGCGCGCATGTCTCGCCGTGTGCGCAATCAACAGCGAGTTGCGCCGCGCCAGCGACGAAATGTTAGCGCCGCCCTTTTACCGCGGTGGTTTGGCTCTATAGTAACAATTGGGCTGTTTGTTGGATTGATCATGGGCGTGTTGAGTTATACATTTATCACAAACTCTGAGCGCGTAACTGTTTCAGGCGCCGCTTTGTGGAATGGATTAACCCAGTTGCGCGGATCAACCAGTTATGCCGTGTTAGGGTTATGCATAGCCACATGGCTGATAGGTTGTCTCACGCTTGTGTTTGAAACAGTGACTAGTTCTACACAATCCAAAGCATCCCCTTCTACCTTGGCATTGTTAGTAGCAATTTCGCTTGTTGTTTCTTTGTTTATTTGGGTTGCGTACGGCACTTTTCATGCTGGGCAGTTGGTTTCATTTATAGCGGCGCGTGCTACTTCGATCAGTGATGTGCTTCCATTGGCAGATCAGATTTCGTTTATACCGGCTTACATTTACTTATTAATTGCTTGCATTATGGTCTCTTCTGCGTTTGTACTCTCAGGTAGCGAAGACCTTGCGGACTCGCATAACACTGTAAACATGGCGAGTGTAATCGGTATTTTTCTTTTTCCAATTGTCATACTTCCCATTTCAACAAGCAATTTGCAACCCATTCGCGCAGACATTGTGTACAAACAGGCCGGCCCATATGATTCACAAGCTTCAAATCTACTCGTTCAAAACACAAACATACAAGGCT
>CAZVQE010000126.1:0-7054 GCA_964628875.1 uncultured Anaerolineae bacterium | reverse complement strand
CTACAGCCACGACATTAAATTGTTCAGGATGTTGCAGCGCGTATTCGCCATACGCATAATTTCCGCGATTGCCCGCACCGAGAATTACAACATCAATGAGCTCACTCATCAGATCTAAAACCGCGATCCAAGATAGTTTGGCAACATCGCGCGCCATGTGGGCCAGTCGTGCGGCATGTCAAAGCCCCAGATATCTAACTCATGCGGGATGCCTTTACTATGCAAAATGCCGCTGAGTTTGCGCGAGGCGTCGGGCGCCTCATAGTTGCCTTGTCCCGTCAAAATATGAATATGCTGTTTGTGTTGCAGCATATTGAGATAGTCGCCATTTAGATTTGGCAAGTAGTCCACGGGGTTGTTGAAATACACGTTGTCATCATAGTGCGCACTGCGATAGTAGCCGCGTATGTCATACGCGCCGCTCATGGCAATCACCCCCGCAAACAAATCGGGTCGCCTAAAGAGTTGATTGGCAGAGTGAAATGCGCCGAGGCTCGCGCCTGTTGTGATGATGCCAAGTCGGCTCTGACAGCTATTCCAAATGTATGGCACGACCTCATTGCACACATAGTTGTTGTATTGCTGTTGGCGCGCGCCCATCCAACTATGCGGGATGTTGCGGTTGAGCCAAGCTTGATCGTTGATGCTGTTGATCGAAAAGACTTTGACCTTGCCAGCGTCAATAAAAGGCTGAATCACGTCAAGCATCTGAAAGCGCTCATACTCTAGATAATCTGCAGCTGCTGTCGGGAACATGAGCAACGGAAATCCATAATGCCCGTAGGTCACGATGGGCATGTATTGATTCAAACTCGGGCTGTGCCAACCATCAGTAAAACGATTCATGATTTAATCTCTAGCAGCGAATTGTATCCGCCAAAGCCATCTTCAACAACTGCGCCATTCTCAGGATCGTGCATCCACTGCTCACCATCGAGCAAAAATTTGTAGCGGTGTGTGCCATCTTGCAGTTGCATTACGCCCTGCCAAAAGCCTTTGTCGGTTTGTTTCATTGGCTCCGCCGTCGGATTCCAATCATTAAACGAGCCAATGATGGCGACGCTTTTTGCGGATTTATCGGCGAGCGCAAATGTCACCCCATGATGTTTTTCATGATGCGGCGATAGCGGGTGTGCGCGCAGCTTGGCGCTCTGATAGCGCAGTGCCATCGCAATCGCCGCGCTCGGTTGCACCACGCCGTGACCTTGTTGTGAATGGGGCACGCCGTCTAGCGGAGTGGCGGTGTCGCACAAAATTTTCTTGATCTGCTTTGGCGTCAGCTTTGGATTGGCTTCGAGCATCTGCGCGACTGTCGCCGACACGATTGGCGCTGCCATCGAGGTGCCATCCACGTGCTGATAGTGCCGATGGATGAGTTTGTCTTCATTCATGCGGATGCGTATGGCGCGGCGGATGCTGTCGGGTGGCTCATTGACGATGTCTTTGTTGAATCGCGCTTGAGCGTAATTTTCTTTGAGCAGCGAAATCAGCGCTCTGTCATCGGCTTCGTGCAGATCCCACAAAAATTGGCTGTGCGTGTGTGTCGGCGTATCCATCACCATCGGCGCCGCCACCCAAATGGCGCGCGCGATGAGGTCGGGCTTGCGCGTGCCACCACATGAGCCATAGTTTGAGCGATACATGCCAAACAGGTTGTAGTCGGTCGAATTCTGATCGTCGAGTCCGCCGACGGTGATGGCAGCGTCGGCGCTGGCGGGCGGCACGATGCGCTCGTAGCCGCCGTTGCCGGATGCGCATACGACGGTGATACCTTGCGCGGCGGCTTCGTCAATGATCTCGTCGAGTGGCGTGGGCGTGCCGTCGCATGGCATATCGCCACCGAGCGAAATATTGATGACTTTGGTGTGATACTTTTTGGCGTTGTCGAGCGCCCATGTCAGCGCGCGCAAGATGTCAGCCTCGCTGATGCGCAATGCGCCGCGCCCGCGCCGATAGCCAGTCTTGATCATGACGATGTCTGAGTCAGATGCGAGACCGCGATAGATGCTGTCTGACATTTTGCCGCTGCCAACGCCGACCGCGCAGGTCATCGTGCCGTGCCAACTGTCGGCTTCGGGCGGATCAAACTCACGTCGCACGACCACGCGCGCGCCAGTCGCGTCTGCATAGCATCGAATCCGATTCTCAGGCACAGCCAGATCAGGGTGGGGCGAAAAACCTGAATCGAGAAAAGCAATCGTCACGCCGCGCCCGCTAAAGCGTTGATCGGCTTGGGTGCGATAGGGCGTCGGCAAGATGTAAGCCTGCGTGCGTGAACGCACCGGAAATGGCAGACCGAGATCGTATTGCAACGAGGCGATGCCGCGCTTTTTTTCTTCGTTTTTGGCGTGAGTCAGCACCTGTTGCACACACTCGGGGCAAATGGTCGCGCTCTCCGACCACGTCGGAAAATTGGCGCGCAATGTGTGTAAGATGATCGGCTGTAGTTTGGTTTGGAATCGGGCGATGGCTGGAGCAATCTCTTTGCTACAAAGGAAACACTGCGGCATTGTGGCGATTATAGGCGGAATGACAAGATAAGTTGATGTATGCCATTGCCACTTGACAACTAACGCGCGCCGTGTAAAATCACACCAATCCATGTATACGCATTCATTTGCACGAAGTTCGGTGAACCAATGAATACGCATACATCAATTTAACAGCAAAAAGGAGACCAATCAAATGGCAAGCACAAATGGAAACGCAACTAAAGCCGCCGTCGAGGCGCTGACGCATGAATGGGAAACCAGCGCGCGCTGGCAAGGCATACAGCGCAATTACACTGCAGACGATGTATTGCGGCTGCGCGGCTCGATCCAGATCGAGTACACACTCGCGCGGCTGGGCGCGGAGCGACTGTGGCAACAACTGCACAATATGCCATTTGTGCGCTCACTCGGCGCGATGACGGGTCTACAAGCGGTGCAGCAAGTGCAAGCCGGTCTCAAAGCCATTTACCTCAGCGGCTGGCAGGTCGCAGGCGACGCCAACAACGCGCTGCAAACCTATCCTGATCAGAGTCTGTATCCGGCGGACAGCGTGCCGCAGGTCGTCAAACGCATCAACAACGCCTTGCAGCGCGCGGATCAGATCGCGCACGGCAACGGCGATCACAGCATCAATTGGTTCGCGCCGATTGTGGCGGACGCTGAGGCGGGATTTGGCGGCGTGCTAAACGCCTACGAGCTGATGAAATCTATGATCGAAGCGGGCGCGGCGGGCGTGCATTTTGAGGATCAGCTCGCCAGCGCCAAAAAGTGCGGTCACCTCGGCGGCAAGGTGCTGGTGCCGACCGCCGAATTTATCCAAAAGCTGACGGCAGCGCGCCTCGCGGCGGACGTGATGGGCGTGCCGACATTTGTCATCGCGCGCACGGACGCGGACGCGGCGACGTTGATGACGAGCGATATTGACCCGCGTGACCATGAGTTTATTTTGAATGGCGACCGCACGAGCGAAGGCTTTTACCGTGTGCGCAATGGTCTCGCGCCGTGTATCGCGCGCGCCATCAGCTACGCACCATTTGCCGACTTGATCTGGTTCGAGACGTCTGAGCCAAATCTCGATCAAGCGCGCGAATTTGCGGCGGTGGTGCATGCCAAGTTCCCTGGCAAGATGCTGGCTTACAACTGCTCGCCGTCATTTAACTGGCGCAAGAAGCTGGACGCCGAGACGATTGCGACCTTCCAAGAGGAGCTTGGCAAGCTCGGCTACAAATTTCAGTTTGTCACGTTGGCGGGCTTCCATGCGCTCAACTTCAGCATGTTTGACCTTGCGCGACGCTACGCCGAGAGCGGCATGGCTGCGTATGCTAATTTCCAGCAGCGCGAGTTTGAATCTGAAGAGCAGCACGGCTTTAAGGCGATCAAGCATCAGAGCTTTGTCGGCACGGGCTACTTTGATGACATCACCAATGTCGTGACCGCTGGTCAGTCGTCCGTCACAGCGATGGCTGGCTCGACTGAGGCTGAGCAGTTTCATCATTAGTTTTTAATGTGAATTCAGAATTAGCGAAAGAAAGAATGAATGTCATTCTGAACGGAGCGTAGCGAAGTGAAGAATCTCTGATAACCTGAAGCCCTGTTATTTAGTATTTTCAATTTCACAGGCCTGACTGCTTTGCGCGGTCAGACCTGTATTATTTTTCGCTCGCATATACTCGTGCCTCACATGATCGCAGACACAGACCTCGCGCTGTTGATTGACCTTGGTGAGAAGCAGCATCTCGTCAGCGTGCAATCCGGCAAGCGTTTCCAATCGCACCACGGCTTTTTGATGTTTGACGCGCTGATCGGCAAGCCATGGGGTAGCATCGTGCATTCGTCGCTCGGGCATCCGTATCTGGTGCTGCAGCCCGGCACGCACGACCTGATTCGCCACATCAAGCGCAGCTCGCAGGTGATCTTTCCAAAGGACAGCGCCTACATTCTCATGAAGCTCAACCTCAAGCCCGGCATGCGCGTGCTGGAGAGCGGCTGTGGCAGTGGCGGGCTGACGTTGGCGATGGCGTCCATTGTCATGCCAACCGGACGTGTCATTAGCCAAGAGTTGCGCGAGGACTTTATCGCGCTGACTCAGCGCAATATGCAACGCGTCGGGCTGGCGGACTACGTCACGTTTATTCAGGGCGATGGCAGCGAGGGCTTTAAGGTGGATGCGCCGGTGGACGCGGTATTTCTTGACATGCCGCGCCCCGAGCTGTGCATCGCGCACGCGCGCACGGCGCTCAAAGACGGCGGCTTTTTTGGTTCGCTGGTGCCGACCACCAATCAGGTGCAAGCCATCATCGCCGAGCTAGAAAAAAATGCGTTTGGCATGATCGAGATCGAAGAGGTCATCTTGCGCGGCTACAAGGCGGTCGCCGATCGTTTTCGTCCAAAGGATCGCATGATTGCGCACACGGGCTACCTCATCTTTGCGCGCGCGACGACCGCGCCCGTGCCGTCACAGGCGCGCAACAAACGCAAGCGCTCCGTCACGCGCGAAGAGATCGCGCGCGAGGATGTTGAGAATGACGCCTCAACCGATGATGACTTGAGTGATGAGATGGAGTGAGGGCGACTTGTCATTCTGAACGCAGCGAAAGCGGAGTGAAGAATCTCTACGTTGTAATGTTCGTGTCAGCCATCGCAGAGATTCTTCGGCTCTTTGAGCCTCAGAATGACATGTAAATCATCGCAACTTGCGGATTTCTTTTTCGGCGAGGCGAGTGGCGATGGCGCGACGGATGACGTCGTAGTGCATGTTGTAATAGCGGATGCGGCTCGTCCACAGGATGCGTCGCGTGCGCGCACTTGACTGCGATGAGCTGGCGCCACTGTAATGCGTCACTTTAGCCGTTGGCACACACCAACGCTGCCAATCGAGCTGTGCCATGCGCAGCGCCCAGTCAATCTCTTCGCAATACATGTCAAAGCCCTCGTCGAGCAAGCCGACTTGACGGATGGCAGCCACGCGCGCAAACATGGCTGCGCCGAGTGGGTGACCGATCTCAAACGGCTTGCCAGCCGCATACAAGGCTGAGCTGTATCGTCCGTCGAGGCGCGATTCTCTAAAACGCGCGAGACGCGGCTGAGTGTCAATCATCAACTGGCGGATGCCCGGGAATGCAAACGCGCCATGTTGCAGCGTGCCATCCGCGTTGAGCAGTTTGGGTCCGCACATGCCGCACTTGGGGTGCGAATCCATAAACGCGCGCAACCCATTGACACAGCCGGGATGCACGTAGGTGTCCGGATTGAGCAGCCAGACATAATCCATCTCACTGGCGGTGTCTAGCACGCGCATACGGCGCAAGGCTTCGTTGTTGCCTTTGACGTAGCCGATGTTGTTGAGGTGCGCGCTCAGCTCCACCTGCGGAAACTCTTTGCGCACCATGTCGGCGCTGCCGTCGCTTGATGCGCTATCTACGACGATGATGCGCTTTGGCGTGTCGCCAAAATCCGCAATCACTGATTGCAGACAGCCGCGCAGCAGATCGCGCACATTCCAGGAAACGATGATGACCCCAATCATGTCAGTTGTGTTGCCAAACGTTTTGGCAAAAGTGGACGAAGTGTATCAAGCTCATGTGAATCAAACGCGCGAAGAACAAACAACGCTGCGAGATAAATTAGCCCGCCAACAATCACGCCGATGCCCGCGCGACCCAGCCACGTAAAAATGGCGCATGTGAGCGCCATCAGCATAGCGGCGAGGACGGGCTTGCTGAGCAGTGTGAGCCAGTTTACCTTTGTAATGGCGCTGCGCACGTAAATGTAAAACGTCAGCAATTGCGCGACCTCCGACAGCGCAGTGACAACCGCCGCGCCGATGTAGCCATAGAGTGGAATGGCGATCAGATTCGCCAAAATGTTGAACGCAACCGCACCGACAAATGCGCGAGTGAGTGCGCGTTGCTGTCCGACGGCGATGAGCGCGTAGTTGGTGACGCTGTTGATCCAGCCAATGGGCATGTGCCAGATCACGATTGCCAGCGCAATGGCGCCTTGGGGCAAAAAGGCGTTGCCGCCGAGCAATGCGATAAGTGGTGTGGCAAGCGTGGTCACCGCGATGCTGAGCGGTAGCGCCAACATCAAGAGCAGTTTGACGGCGAGAATGTAGGCGCGCGCAAACGGCGTGTTGCCTGAGGTTGATTTTGATTCGCCTGCCATACGGCTGAGCGCCGGAAACAGCGACTGTGTAAACAATGACGGGATGATGTTGAAGGCATCCACGTATTTGTAGCCGACGCTATAAAAGCCGACTGTGGCAGCGTCGCGCGTGATGGCTTTGAGCAGCGGCACGTCCACCTTAAAAAAGATCGTCGAGAGCAGATGGTTAATCATCAGCGGGAATGACTCGCGCAATATCGTGCGGCGCGGCGTATCGGCTTGCGCTGCATCGGTCATCTCGGCTCTTGAGAATCGCAGATGCAGCGTGCGGCGCGCTACGAGCATCAACGCTGTGAGCGTAAACAGATTTGTGATGATGGATGTGATAGCTAATCCGACGATGCCATAGCCCGCAAACAGCGTCACCTGAGACATTGGTAGCTACGACGCCGGGAAGC
>CAZVQE010000125.1:0-7082 GCA_964628875.1 uncultured Anaerolineae bacterium | reverse complement strand
AGTTGAACTCGAAACCTTTCGCTTACGAAGCGATTGCTCTGCCGATTGAGCTAAGGTAGCAAGCGGGCAAATTATACTGCTACTTCTTCTTCGGTTTGCCTAGCTCAACACTGCGCTCGTAGGCTGCCCATATCGCGCGCGAGACGACTGTTCTAAATCTTCCTTTTTCGAGTTGATAGAGCGCGGCAGCGGTGGTGCCGCCTGATGAGGTGATTTGATTTTTTAATTGAGCCGGATGCAAGCCTGATTGATCAGCAAATTCGATGCTTCCGCGCATGGTTTGCATGACCAGCTTTTCGGACACGCCGCGCGGAAAACCCATGTGCACGCCTGCATCAATCATTGCCTCCATAAACAAAAACACATAAGCCGGCCCTGATCCCACCAACGCCGTTGCCATGTCAAGATACGACTCATCATCCACATGCACTTCTTTGCCCATTGCAGCCAAGATGCTTCGAGCTTGCTCACGCTGAGCGTCGGTGACAGTTTGACTATTGACCCATACGGAGATGCCTTGTCCGATTTGCGCAGGTGTATTTGGCATCACACGCACCACAGGTTGTGCAGCGCCCAATTCACCCGTAATCGTCTCAATAGACACGCCTGCCATGATAGAGAATATGAGCGCAGTTGGCTTGATTTTGCCGTTTAGCTCGTTTAGCACGGTTTTAGCTTGTTGCGGCTTAATTGACATGACAATGATGTCAGCGTTGTGCGCTGCTGCGACGTTGTGCTCCGTCACAGTCACTCCATAGTGTTTTTGCATGTGGCCGCGGCGTGCTTCATTTGGCTCAGCGATAGCGATAAATTGTGCAGTGGTTGCGCCTGAGCCGATCAAGCCTTTGGTGATCGCTTCGCCCATGATGCCGCCGCCGATAAGGGTGATGTGTGCGTCTTTTAACATTCGATGCAATTTTACAGGCAACAAAAAACCTCTCATGTAGAGAGGTTTAGTTTTGTTGAATGGAACCTTTAGCGTGGTTCAATCGCCAACCGCAAAGCAGTGCGTTCCGAACCTTCGATATCCACATCTGAAAAAGACGGAATCACAATGGCATTGATGCCGTCCAGCAATAAATAGCCACGCGCGATTGCGGCGGCTTTCACAGCCTGATTCACAGCCCCTGCACCGATAGCTTGCACATCTGCACGCCCATGCTCACGCACAACACCCGCGATAGCGCCTGCGACGGCTGTAGAGCGTGAATTGGCGGAAACTTTGATCATGTCCGCAGTATGCTTTGCAGTTGCGCCAACGTGCTCTTGCTGGGACGATGTTGAGTGCTCTTCCATATGTATGTTCGACTATTATAGATTGCAAATTTAGAATGCGGTGAGGCGATGCTTACGAATTACCTTACTGTCCAAATTCTATTCGCTAAACTCACCCAAGACATTAACCAATCCATCTATTTCATCTTTGCTATTTAATTCCGTACAGCATAGCAATAAGTGCTTTTTTAGTTGCGGATACTCAACACTTAAATCGTAGCCACCAATGATATTTTCGGCGAGCAATGTTTGATTAATCTCGCTGACTGACACGGGGCACTCGACCACAAATTCATTAAAGAACGCGCCTTGATTCCATATTCGGTAACCCGACAGCTTGCCGATTTGCTCAGCGGCATAGTGCGATTTTTGATAATTGAGATTCGCCACTTGTTGCACGCCGTGTTTGCCCATAGCGCTCATGTAGATGCACGCGCATAGCGCCATCAGCCCTTGATTGGTGCAAATATTGCTGGTTGCCTTCTCACGGCGGATATCTTGCTCACGTGTTTTGAGCGTCAGCACATAGCCGCGCTTGCCGTCTTTGTCTACAGTCTCGCCAACGATACGCCCTGGGATGCGCCGCATATGCTCGCGTGTCGTGCAAAAGAACCCAAGATAAGGTCCGCCGAAGCTAAGCGGAATACCAAGTGGTTGCCCTTCGCCGACGGTGATATCTGCGCCGTACTCAGCGGGAGGTTTTAGCATACCAAGCGCAATCGGATTTGTGCTCGTGACCAAGAGCGCGCCAATGGTGTGAGCCTTGTCAGCAAGTGCGCTCAGATCGGCGATATTGCCAAAAAAATCGGGATTTGCCACGCAGACGCACGCCGTTTGATCGTCAACCAATTCACCCAGCTCATCCAATGAGCGAATCGCATCGTCGCCGACGATAGTGAGTTGCTCATTAAACTGCGTGTAAGTGCGCAACACTTGGCGATAGTGTGGATGCACACCCGCAGACACGATTACTTTGTTGCGACGTGTGCCAGCGATCGCCATGAGTGCCGCCTCGGCAAATGCGGTCGCGCCATCGTAATGTGATGCGGTGCAGATGTCCATGCCCGTCAGGTCACGGATCATGCTCTGAAACTCGAATATTGCCTGCAATGTGCCTTGGCTGACCTCAGGCTGATAAGGCGTGTATGCCGTAAAAAACTCGCCGCGTCGAATCAAATGATCAATCGTGTTTGGAATGAAGTGTCTATAAGCGCCAGCTCCAAGAAAACACGCAAAGTGATTCACATCTGCGTTGGCGTCTGATAGGTCTTGCAGTTCCTTCATGGCCTCCATTTCGGTGAGTGCTTCTGGCAGCTCAAGCTTTGGGAAGCGATACTTTTCGGGGATAGCGCTAAATAGCTCCTCGATAGAGGCTACGCCAATCGTCTGGAGCATTTCGACTCGTTCGGCGTCAGTATGCGGCAAATAATTCATTTTTTATATTAAGCTGTTCAATAGTAGCAAACTTGGAACTGATGGTAGTCGTAAGGGCTAGTCATTTCGAGCGGAGCGAGAAACCCATTTAGACTAAAGACTCAGCGATTCTTCGCTTATCTCAAATTCACGTGTTTTAGCTTACTCAAGAGCGATCAATGTTCTTCGGTTTTCAAAAACTCTTCGTATTGCGCGGCTGAAAATAATTTGTCGAGGTCAGATGCATTGGCGGGCTTAAATCGAATCATCCAGCCTTTGCCATATGGATCGGTGTTGATCAACTCTGGGCTGCTATTGATCTCATTGTTCGCTGCGGTGACGGTGCCATCTGCGGGCATATACACATCAGACGCGGCTTTGACTGATTCCACCACACCAAAAACCTCGCCCGCTTTGAGCTGTTGTCCAACGCGCACTTGCGCCTCAGCAAACACAAGATCACTCATTGAGTGCTGCGCGTGGTCGCTGATGCCAACTGTAAATTCGCCATTGCCTTCTGCGCGTACCCACTCATGCGTTTTTTGATAGCGCGCGTTTGTTTCGATTTTTGAGCTCATGTCGCAATGATACCAATTTTTCCGCGAGATTTATCTTCGTCCCATAAAGTTGCCCATCATGCGCATACGTGGGTTGTCACGGAGTTGGCGCATCATCTTTTGCGATTGTTTGAATTGATTGACGAGTTGATTGATCTCTTGCACACTGGTGCCGCTGCCTTTGGCAATGCGCCGTTTGCGCGAAGCGTTGAGCAAATCAGGATCGCGGCGCTCTTTGAGCGTCATTGAGTTAATCATGGCTTCGACAAGTTTGAGTTGCTTTTCGGTCATCTCAGGATTGATGTCTTTGCTCACTTCGCCAAAACCCGGAATCAACTTTAACAAGTCATTAAGCGGTCCCATCTTTTTGATTTGTTTGATCTGGTCGCGAAAATCTTCGAGATCAAACTTGCCTTTCATCATCTTCTCGGTAGATTTGATGGCTTGCGCTTCATCAAATTCACCTTGCGCCTTTTCGATCAGCGTCAGCACATCGCCCATGCCAAGGATGCGCGATGCCAAACGATCCGGATGAAAAACTTCGAGCGCGTCGGGCTTCTCGCCGACTGCCAAAAATTTGATCGGCACACCAGTCGCGGCACGCATGCTGATGGCTGCGCCACCGCGCGCATCGCCATCCACTTTTGTGAGGATCAGACCTGTGATCTGCACGCGCTTATTAAACGCGTCGGCGATATTGACCGCCTCTTGACCGGTCATCGCGTCAGCCACGAGCAATACTTCGCGCGGCTTTTGTTCCCGTTTGATAGTCTCGATCTCGCTCATCATGTCCTCGTTAATCTGCAAACGCCCCGCCGTGTCGAGGATCACGATGTCATACGCGCCTTGTGCGGCTTTGGCAATGGCATTTGCGCAGATTTTTGGCGGCGGCACTTGATTGCCTTCGCTATGCACGGGGATGCTCAGTTGCTTGCCAAGTTGCTCTAGCTGCATGATGGCGGCTGGGCGATATGTGTCAGCCGCTACGAGCAGCGGTCGTTTGCCGTCTTTTTTGAATCGCAACGCGAGCTTGGCAGCAGTCGTCGTTTTGCCGGTGCCTTGCAAACCAACAAGCATGATGACGTGTGGTGGCGGCCCACCAAGATCGAGTTTGCCGCCTTCGCCGAGCGTCTGAAGCAACTCCTCATGCACGATTTTGATGACGGCTTGCCCGGGTGTCAGGCTTTTATGCACCTCAGCTCCGATCGCGCGCACACGCACGCGCGCAAGAAAATCTTTAACGACTTTGAAGTTAACATCGGCTTCGAGCAATGCCATGCGCACCTCGCGCAGGGCGACATCTACGTCTTGTTCGGTGAGTGCGCCGCGTTGGCTGAGTTTGCCAAATACGGCTTGCAAGCGTTCAGAAAGATTATCAAACATGATCTAAATTACAAGTCCCATTCTACAAACAAACCCGCTCAAGATCAGTGATTGTCTTGAGCGGGTTATTGTGGTGTGAATGGCGCGTATTGTGTTTATTCGTCGCGGCGACTGTTGCCACTCAGGCGCATCACGTAGTAGAGCAGCGTCAAGATGGCTTGTGCGGCTGCCGCAACATAGGTCAGCGCGGCCGCGTCCAACACTTGGCGCGCGCCTTTGAGTTCGTCACCCACAAGGATATTGCTTTGCTCCAGCATTTTCATTGCGCGTGAGCTGGCGTTAAATTCGACGGGTAGGGTGATGACCGCAAAAAATGCAGTCAGCCCAAATCCAATTACACCCAACCACATCAGCTGTGTCATGCCAAGCAACATGCCTGCCATCAACAAGAGCGGAGCGACCCAGCCACCGATCTGCACGGCTGGCACGATCGCGCCGCGCATTTTGAGCGGCACGTAGTTTTCTTTGTCCTGCATGGCGTGACCTAGCTCGTGCGCTACGACAGCCACAGACGCAATTGAGTTTTGCACTGAGCTTTCGGACAATGCAATGAACTTACCGCGCGGATCGTAGTGATCCGTCAATGCGCCGGCGATTCGATTCACGCCGATATTGATGTCATACTCGCGCATCAGTGTGTCCGCAGCTTGCAGACCATTGACACCGCGCATAGTCGGTACTTGAGCAAATTTTGAGTAAGTGTTTTTGACCTTGATTTGCGCCCACATCGCTAATAAAAATGCGGGAATCAAAAAAATCAAATAAAGTGGATCCATTCCAAATCCATACATGTGTTTTCCTCTCTGAATATTTTACGACGTTGTTACCGCCTGATGATATCAATATTTTTATATGAAAAGTGATGGAATTTGCTGAGCGATGCCTAAGTGTTTGTGCATAGAATGGCGCTGTGACAAATGCTAAGCGATTGTTGATAGTTGGCGCGGTCTCGATGGATGTGATTCACACGCCCGATGGTCGTCGAGTCGAGAGTGTTGGCGGCGCGGCGCTCTATACAAGCCTTGCCGCAGAGTGCGCAGGCGCCGACGTGACGATGCTCGCAGTCAAGCCGCAGCCGATGTTGCCCGCGCTCAGTCCGATTGACAAAGCTATCGAGTGGGTCGGGCCCGCCATTCCACCAGATCATGTGCCGCACCTTGAGATCGCGCACTATGGCGGCGGCAAAGCTAAGCTGCTTGATGCGTCGTGGGGCGATGAGCCGTTGTTGACGCCCGAGTCGTTGCCGCGTGACCTGAGTGATTTTGCGTTGGTGCATATCGCCGCGCTCAGCAGCGCGAAACGTCAATATGAATTTTTGCAGGCGTGTCGCGTGCGCGGTGCCAAGCGCATCTCAGTCGGTGTGTATGCGCGGGTGGTGTACGGCGAGCCTGACGTGGTGCGTCAGATGATGCACGATGCCGATATTTTTTTTATGAATGAGAACGAAGCCAATGGCATGTTTGGCTCAGTGGACGCGGCTCAAACGACACAGGGCAAACTCCTGTTTGTCACAATGGCGGAGAGGGGCGCGTTGGTGTTTGATGGCGAGACACGCGCGTTGATTCCGACTGAGGTCGCCAAAGAGATTGATCCGACTGGCGCGGGCGACACATTTTGCGGCACGACACTTGCGGCTATGTTGAATGGAATCTCAGCCGTCGAAGCCGCAGCGCGCGGCAACGCAATGGCGCGCAAACAGGTGCAATCACTTGGTGCGGAGATGTTGATGAGATGTGTTTGATTTTCATCAAACCGATTCACACAGACGCGCCTCGAAAATCAATACTTTTTGTTCGCCAAACTCAAGTGTCAATCCATTTCGCAAATCTGCGGCATTGACGTTGATGGATGTGTCGCTTTCCACTTCGCATAAGGTGTAACTCTGACTCGTTTCTAGCGGTATGTGAATTTGCACCCTGTTAATTGCGCTTTCGTTGCGAAAAAGCACAATGAGACCTTCGCCTGTGCGACTCAATCGCGCAAAACCATCCCAATCCACTACACTCGGTTGTTGCCACTTGCCAAATGGAAAAAAGCTGTCTGTGAAATTAACCTCATCGCGGAGTCGGCGATACCAACGGATGTTATTGCTAAACCATTTAATCTGTCCTGCCGACAACTTGCGCAAATCTCCAAGCAAGAGTGGACACGAGCCAATCGCGGTTGCAAATTTCTCGCGCATATCGCCTAGCTCGGCGCGCAAATTACCGATCAACATCGTCTCCACCGGTATCGCCAATGCGCGATGGTAGAGCAGGGTGCGCGCTTGACGCGGTCCTGCTCCCTTGTCCGAGTTATCGCCGACATTGCTCAGCCATGACACATCCGCCGCCTGCAACAACCCATAGTCAATCGTGTGCTTTTGCCCCCACAATTCAAAGGTTAAATCTATGAGTACAGGAGGGAGTTTTTGATACACCTGATCTGTTATTTGCTTGATTGCCGCATAGATTT
>CAZVQE010000124.1:0-7087 GCA_964628875.1 uncultured Anaerolineae bacterium | reverse complement strand
CGCGCTGGACGACCGATTACACCGAGCTACTCAATGACGCGAGCATTGACGCGGTCATCATCAGCAGCGCCACCGCGACACACGCCGACATCGTGGCAGCCGCCGCCAACGCGCACAAACACATCTTCGCTGAGAAACCCATTGCCAAAACTCAAGCCGACGGCGAGCGCGCGCTGAGCGCGGTACAACGCGCGGGCGTGCTTTTTCAGATTGGTTTTCAGC
The DNA here is from genome assembly GCA_964628875.1 of uncultured Anaerolineae bacterium. Classification (GTDB taxonomy): domain Bacteria; phylum Chloroflexota; class Anaerolineae; order J036; family Brachytrichaceae; genus AQU-03. The sequence continues at coordinate 6,865 of CAZVQE010000124.1, read as the reverse complement.
GACGCTTTGATCCGCATTTTGCGCGCGTGCATCAGGCGCTGGCAAATGGCGAACTCGGCAAATTGCATCTCGCGCATCTCATCAGCCGTGATCCGGGCCCGCCTACGGCTGCGCCCATTGGCTTGGGCGGCGGGTTGTGGTTTGACATGATGATCCATGATCTTGACATGGCGCGTTGGCTGGCAGGATGCGAGGCGGTCGAGGTCTACGCGCAAGCCGACACACTCATCGAGCCAGCGCTCGCGCAATATGGCGAGGTAGATGTAGCCGTCGTCACGCTCAAGATGCAAAACGGCGCGATCATCACGATTGACAATCACACTGATTCGCCCTATGGCTACGATCAGCGCGCGGAGGTCGTCGGCAGCGTCGCGACGATGCGTATTGAGAATGTGGCGCCGCACCTAGCGACGCTCGGCGACAAACACGGCTTTCACACTTCAAAGCCACTGCCGTATTTCTTGGAGCGCTACGATGACATTTACCGCCAAGAGATGCAAGTGTTTGTAGATTGTCTGCATAGCGGTGACACGCCGCCGGTCGGCGTCATGGACGCGCGCATGTCATTGCTCATGGCGCTCGCCGCCAAGCGCAGTCACGATGAGCAGCGCATCGTCAAGATGAGTGAGTTTGCGTAGAGCGATAAGCGTTAGTTGTCATTCTGAGCGACCAGCGGGAGCGAAGAATCTCTAATGTGCATGTTGATGCGTCAGGGATTCTTCGTCGCTTTGCCCCTCAGAATGACGGTCTAATATTCGCCATCGTCGCCCTCAACGGCTGAGGGCATATTGAGGTGGACGACGTCACCGTGTCGGTTGATGCTGATGCGAAAACCCATCATGCCAAGATACGAGCGCGCATCTGCGGGCAATCCGTTCGCGTGTAATTGCTCGGCACTCTTGGCAAAGTTTTTGAGTTGGCTGTCAATGGCGGCTTTGGTAAACAAATCTTTGCTGCCCATCATCTTCATGGCGCCTTCGCTGACCGCATCTTTATTTGCGTTGATCTGCTCGCCAAACATCTCAAGCACTTGCGCGTCCACTGTGCGCGCATCCACGTGAAAGTTAAATCCATCTTCGACGACGATATAAGTCGCATCGCCGCCAACATACGACACAGCGCATGGGCGATCGTTTTCGTCGCACACGAGACCTTCAAATACTGCTTTGGTCATTTTGTTAATTTTGTGGATGTTTAGGTTTTGTCATTCCGAGCGATGCGCGATATGCGCCGCGAGGAATCCCTCAAAAGTAACAACGTAGAGATTCCTCACTACGTTCGGAATGACACATTTACCCTCGCGCCGCGTGTTCTATCTTCTCACGATGCTCGATGATGAGTTCATACTGCTCGCGCCAGATCATCGGCGGCAAATGATCTAGATCAAACCAACGCACCTTGTAGTTGTGCGCCTCGTCCGTCGGCGCGCCATTGATCTGAGTCGTGCAAAACAAAAAATAGTGGATGCGTTTCCAGCTTGTGCGGGTGAAATTGAGCCGCTCGCGCACGCCGAGCTTTTCGATCAAGGTCAATTCGTGCACACCGGCTTCTTCGCCGATCTCGCGCATGGCGGCGCGCTCGATGGATTCGCCGCGCTCGACGCGCCCCTTTGGCAAAAAGTAAGCCGCGTCATCGCTCTCACGCACCAGCGCAATTTTGACCGCGCCATTGACAAGCCGCGCGACCACGCCACCAGCGCTGACCTCACTCGACATGCCGCGAGGGCGCACGTACCACGTCTCATCCATCATAAGACTGCGATTGTGCTGAGATCACCACTCACATCGCCCAATTCTGCAAAGACCCAGCCCGCCGCAATCTTGACCCATGACGCGTCTGCGTTGCGCGCGATGATCGGATAGCTGCGCCCGTCATACACGCGCGTGACGACGCTGGCTTGGGTCGAAGGGGAACTGCGCACATTGGCGGCGGTGACGTTGATCGTGATCGTCGGCGCGCCAGAGCTGCTCTTGGAGCTAGGTTGCACCGCAGCGCTCGCGGCGCCGCTGACAGTCCCGAGCTGCGCAAAGATCCAGCCCGTGCGTCCGTTGGTATCTACTTGCACCCACGCGCCATCTGCACTGCGTCCGAGCAACGCAAATGTAGCGCCACCTTTTGCAATGGTCACGATGGCTGCGCGTGTGCTTGGCTCGGCGCGCACATTCACCTGATCGAGGTCAGCCTGCACGACAAATGTGCCACTTGCGGATTGAGGCGGCGTCACAGGCGTGGCGGGCGCGCTCGGCGCGACGACGACATCTGGCGTCGCCACCGCCGATAGCCCCTGATATGGCACACCGCGCGCGATAGCATCCAGCGCCTGCAAGGTTGCCAAGATATGCAAATTACTGCCAGCCGGATTCAAATGGAAATCTTGGTTGCCTTCATCAATCAGCCCGACATTGTCAAGCGCGCGCGTGGCAGCCCAAAAGTCAAGCAGTGGTGCGCCCGTCTCAGCCGCGACCTTGCGAATGACATTATTGATGTAGCCCGATGGCGCAGGGTCTTGCGCTTGCGCTTCGAGGTCATCGGCTTTGGTCACCAGCACGGGCACGACATTCATCTCGATGGCTTTGTTGACAATGGCGCGATAGGCGGGCTCAAACTCTTTCCAGTAGTGCTGATCGCCCGTGCCAAGCTCGATAAACACAATCGAGGCGTTTGTAAATCGCAACTCACACGGCATCGCGCCTTCGCCCGCCGCGACCTGACAAAAGAATGGATCGGACCATGATGGATCAAGCATCGAGCGCGTGCCAAATCCGCCGCGCGCCGCGAGGCTGATGCGGCTAAATGATTTGCTGTAACGATTGATGATGCCTTGCAGGTCGCTATTGGCAGCGGGTAATTGATATAGCCCTGCGGCGATACGCCCGAGATAGGCAGTCGGCTCGCTGTTGCAATCGCCGACGACGGTAAACATACTCGTGTCGCGCCCCTGCGCTACGCCACGCGCATACACCGCGCGCATGGTGGGCGACAGCCCTTGCACATAGTTTGGCAGCGCGGCGCTGCCCGTGCCGACATAGCCCGACGTGGCACGCGCTGAGATCGGCAGATCGCCGAGCTTGCCTTTGATGATCTCGCCGAGACCGAGCGGAATCCAACCGGGTCCGGATTTTGGATGCACGACCTCGACCCATTGATTGTCGAGCGAGCGCGAGTTCACCGCAAATTCTTCGCCGTGAAAGACGGGCTGAATATTTGGAGCGGACAAGCTAGGCGCGCCGCGCAAAAATGCGCCCGGCGCATTGAGAAAAAACACGACCTCATCCGCTGCGCGCAGAGGGGCGCGACTCATGAGAATTGAAACTGCGGCTGCCAGAGATAACAGCAGACGCACAACTGCATTCACACGCGCAAAAATCATGAGTGCAATTATCGCCACGCGCCAAAGCAAATTAGAAAATCCCGCACCTTATCGCTGTCGAGTGAGAATGTATGTTCAAATCATTTTCACTCGGAGACGCTGAGTGCAAGTAATGATGGCATCACATGACGTAAAAACTCTGCGCTCTCAGCGCCTCTGTGTGAGAAAAGAGAGTCAAGTCGTTTGACGGCTGCCCCACTTACTGCCGCCATAAAATCTCTGCCATAATCCGCATATGGCAGACAAGACTCCTATCGTGATCGCAAAGTTTTTTGTAGACGGTCAAGAGGTTGGCATGGTGGCGTTGCCGCCCAAGCAATTTAGCACCGGCAGCGTCGGCTTCTTTGGCACGGGCAAGTTGTCATTTGGCGACGACGCCGAAAAGGGCTATCAAGTGCAGGTGCAAGCCATCAAGATCGGCAGCAAACCCGCCGACAAAAAAGCCTCCTAAAAAAAATGAGTGACGACCTGATCCCCGCTGACGCGCGCGTGATGGTGTGCATGCTCAATGCACCGCGCGACCTAGAGATTGCGCGCTGGGATCATTGGTATCGCGTCCCGCTCAAACACGCGCCCGATGAATACCTGCCTGATCTGATCGCGTTTTATCTGACGGCGGCATTTGGCGATGAACGTTGGGCGATCTATGAGTATGCGCGCGTGCGCGGACACGAGATGGTGCGCCGCAGTGATCTCTTTCCGGATCAGCCCGATCATCCGCGCGCCAACGACGTGTATTACAAATTTCAGCTTGGCGCGCTTCAACGTTTGCCGCGTCCGATACCATCGCTCAAATGGCGGCGCATCACCTTTATCAAAACCAGTGGTGATCGTTTGCTCCATGCGCTTGAGATCGGCGACTTGGTCGAGCGCAGCGAACAGACGCGCTTTGTGCAACTGATGGATAGATTGCAGACTGAGGATAAATAATCGGCAACTTCACTGTCCAAACGCGCGCGCACGAAAATCAACAATCATCTTCCAACTCTCGGCGGTCTTGGCATGAAATGTAAATCGCCGTTTTGTGTTGCCCATGATCTCAATCGCCACGCTGATCGTATGCATCGGCAAAATCGAGGCTGCGCGATCCGCCCACTCAATCACACATACGGCTTGATCGTCATCGAGCGTCTCCTCCAAGCCAATCGAATTCCAATCGCGCACATCCTGCGTGCGATACAGATCAATGTGATATAGCCGCGCGCCATCTCGCGCGCGCCGATGCGCTTGCACCATCGTAAAGGTTGGGCTGCGAAACTCTTGCTCGGCGCCCCAGCCAATGCCAATACCTTTTGTAAAGTGTGTCTTGCCCGCGCCGAGCGTGCCACTCAGGGCAACGATCGTGCCTGCGCGCAACGCCTCGCCAAAGCGTTGCCCCAGCCGCTCAGTTTGCTCCTCGCTGCTGCTAAAACACTCAAAGGTAAATTGATCTAGCACTGCCATCGTCGCTATTTCGCATCTCCATCTTGCTGCTTGCGTTTGCGTTTGAGCAGTTCGGCAGTCGTAGCTGCAGAATTGGTTTTTGTGGGCGCTTGTGGTTTGCGCTCGCTGCGCCGCTCGCGCTCAGCATCACCCATCGCGGCATTCGCTGCTTGGGCGCGGGCGCGATTTGCGGCCGACATATCTGCTGCGCGCGGCGCCCTGCTGGAGGTAGATGCCGTTTGACTTGTACGTTGTTTTGCAGACATCAGCCGCGATGAGGCAGCCGCCATGGTTGCGCCGCGTGATGCGCCGCCTGCGGGCGCCATTTGCAAGACAACGTCACGCCCCAAAATACGCGCAATCAATTTGCGCAGGCTCACCGCAATGCGCCGAATGCCGATATCAAAGGGCAACAAAATAATCGCAATCGTCATCAACAACATCGAGAGATCGGTGCGCGAGGCTGCGGCGGGCGCTGACAAATCAAATGCCTGCGCGGGCGCGACCAACACGCCGCCCCCGCCAAGCTGCGCCCATGCTTTGAGATTGTCTTCGCCATTTTCGTTGGTCGGCAGATACTCAGGTGAATAGGGCTTGACCCATGCAACTGTTGCCGCGTCAATGGCAGTGCGTGTGATGTCACTCGTGTCCGTTAATGATTCGGTGGTCGTGATGCTCGGCGCGACCCGCACAAAATACGCGCCTGATTGATCAAGCGCCGCCTCTGCCTCAAAGCGTCCGGGCGCTACCTGTGACAGCTCGACTTGTTTTGATTGTCCCTCGCTGTCAATCACCGTCGCCGTCAGCTTGATGTCATCGCTCGTGCGCGTCGCCGGCAGTTCCGCAGAGATGGTCGTCTGATCGCCGTGCTGTGTCACCCGCGCTTGTATCGCGCCCTCGCTGCGATCCAGCACCGTCCAGCGAATGGCTTGCGCCCAGAATTTTGGAAAGTCACTCCAGGTGACCCAGCTCTTGCCCCAGCGACCAGTCGCGTCAGAGGTGAATGCCACCGAGCGCCCCAAACCATATTGCCAAGCCGACAAGATCGGGTCTTCATTCACGCCGCCTTTGAGAATGACTTGGGCGCTTGGCTTAGGCGATGCCGCAATGTAACCGAGCAATGGAGGCACACTGCTGATGCCATTCATGATTGGGCTGCTTCCCGCGATCTTGGGCGCAAGCGCATCCTCGACGATATAGCTGCGCTGCGCAATGGCAGTCTCCTCAGTAAAGATTGTCGGCAGATTTGACGCGCGATCCGTAAAGTGATAGCGCCCTTCGCCGATGCGCGCGATGTCTTTGAGAAATGAGATGTCACTGCCATCGCCAATCGCTACCACCGTCAGCACGATGCCTTCGTCGCGCATCTTGCGCACCAGCTCGCGCGAACCGGGCTGATGCTCACTGTCGTTGCCATCAGACAACAAAATGACAAACTTGGTCAGCTTCTGGCTGTCGCGGATGATGCGATAGGCTTCTTGGAGCGACTCATACACATAGATGCCACCGCCACCCGTAGCGATCTGCAAGATGCGCGGGATGTTGCGCGCGCGATCACGCCCCTGAAAGGGCCCGATCACATCCACAGGTGTCGTGTCAAATGCCATCACCGTCAATTCGTCGTCGTCATTTGCCATCTCTGCCACACGCGCAGCAGCCTCATCAGCAATGCGCATCTTTTCGACGCCGTTTTCTTTGATGCCCATGCTGCCGCTTTTGTCCATGACGATCATCATCGCCACCGATGGAAAACGTTTGGGGTCTTTGACTTGGCTCTCAATCGGCAACGTGTCCTCAAGCGGCGTCTTAAAGTAGCCGCCGACGCCAAAGCTATTGGGTCCGCCGATGGCAACCAAGCCGCCGCCGATGTCGCGCACATAGCTCTGAATCGAAGTCATCGCGCGCACCGACAATTCGCGGGCTGGCACATTCACCAAGACAAGCGCCTGATACGCCGACAATGTCTGTATCTCGCTTGGCATGCCGCGCGGCGTAGTCTCCTCGTAGTTAATGCCAGCGGCAGTCAGCGCGGTTTTGAGCGATGTGGTTTCATCTACATTGTTCTGAGGCTGA
>CAZVQE010000123.1:0-7274 GCA_964628875.1 uncultured Anaerolineae bacterium | reverse complement strand
TATCGCCTCGCCAAGCAGCAAGGCGCGCACATGATCGAGCTTGACATTCGCAAGAGCAAAGACGGCAAGCCAGTCGTGTTTCATGATTCGACGATTCCGATTCCCGATGCGTGCGAGCAGCGCATCGAGCGTCTGACGTTGAATGAGTTGTTGGCGGTACCGCTCGCGGACGATGAGCGCATCCCGACGTGGGAGAGTGTGCTGGCGCTGTGCAATGAGCTTGATATGGGCATCTACGTTGAGTTCAAAGACACAGATGCGGCGGTCACAAAATATGTCGTTGAGTCGTTGCGCGATGCCAAGTTGCTGGATCGCAGCGTGCTATTTGGTCCGCGCCCGGATCACGTGTTTTATGCCAAGCAAGTGGACGCGCACGCGCGCACGGCATTTAGCTATCGCAACGCCGACATTGATCCGTTGCTGATCGCCAAAGCCTGCAACGCGGATGGCTTGAATCTGGCTTGGGAAGATTACCCTGACCCGTGCGCGCTCATCACCCCGTCGTGGCTGGCGCGGGTGCGCGCGGCGGGCTTGCGCATCATGAGCTGGCATGAGGAGCGCGAGCCGATCATGCGCCAATTAGTCGAACTCGGCATCGAAGACCTATGCACCAATGATCCCGCCATGACAAAGCGCGCGATTGACGGCGCCTAGTTTGAGAGCCGTTCGCGCATCTTGCGCGGCGTGTTGGTTGTAATTAAATCTGTGCCGATATCGCGCAATCGTCGCGCGTTTGTCTCAGCGACGGGGTTGCCGATGTCTAGCGTCCATGCGTCGAGCTTGACATTGCGCGCATGCAAAAACGCGCTGAGATCAAATTCATCATCAAGGCAGCGCGCAATAAACGTATGCCGCACGTACCAAATCTCAGCGTATGGCAACAACCCCATCAGGCTCTCACAACGATCCTCGAGATAACGCGCTGCGTTCCAGATTTTGCGTTGCGCATAGAGGCTGTCATCGAGATAGCCATACGCGCCAAGCTTAAATGGCGGCTCTTGTGCATGGCGATTGGCTGGGTCGGCGCTCCAATCGAGGTACCACATGATGTCAAAGCCGAGTCGCAGATCGGGCGCGAGCGTATGTAATCGCCGCAGTTGCCAATCTGCGCCGCTGCTGACAATGACGCGCTTGCCGAGTGGCGCCACGAGCCGCGCTAATCGAGTCAGTGGCTCATCACTTGCAAACGGCACGGCGTTCTTAAAGTCGAGTTGTAGATTGGCTTTGTGTGAATGGCGCTGCAACAGCGCTACGACCTCACTCAACTGCGGCACGTGATAGCTCAACACATGCTCTTTGATTTTGATGTGCAGCTTGCGTGCACCAACGGAGCTGCAAGCGCCGACCTCGCCATGCCCGTCCGTCTCATGCTCCAACACAGGATCATGTACGAGCAGATAGTCATCATTGGCGAGCGCGGTGATGTCTAGCTCAATGACCGCCGCGCCCGCATCGAGACAGGCTTCGATGGCTTCGAGCGAGTTGGGCGGATATTGCCAGCCGTCAGTGGCGGCCATGTGATGCACGATGGTGGGTGTTTTCATTTGATAAATGGAATGCGGATTTTGTCATCCTTCGACAGGCTCAGGACAGGTGTCTGATCTCGGAGAGCCGAAGAATCTCTGTATCCTAAATTGAGCATAGATGTGGACGTTAGAGATTCTTCACTTCGCTTTGCTACGTTCAGAATGACTACACGCCGATTAATACTTTTTGCGTGCGTCAGTAATCACGCGTACAGCGTCGTCGTGCAGATATCCATTTGTGGCGAGCAAGCCCGATGGTGGCGTGAGTAGATACGGCGCGCCGTCATATTGAGTGACGCGACCGCCCGCCTCTTGCGCGATTAACACGCCCGCGCTCATGTCCCACGGCGCGAGACCAAATTCCCAATAAATATCGAACCGCCCGCACGCGACGCTACACAAATCAAGCGCGGCGCTGCCCATGCGCGCCATGCCCTGCGTCAGCGGCACAAACGCGCTCCATTCATGTGTGTTGTTGAATGTGGTTTTGAGGCTGGCAGGAAATCCGCTGGCGACCAGCGCATCACGCAGGCGTGTGGCTTTGCTGACGTGAATGGGATCTGCGGCGCGTGTGTTGGCTTTACGCATCGCGCCTTGACCCTTGATCGCCCAAAACATCTCATCAAACATTGGGTCGTAGACGACACCGACTTGCACATCGTTGGCGGTGTTGCCATTGACCAGCGCGATGCTGACGCTAAAGCGCGGCACGCCATGCACAAAGTTATACGTGCCGTCGAGCGGGTCAATCCACCACGTCCATTCGCCTTCGCCGATGCGTGTGCCTTCCTCGCCAGCGACTTTGCATTGCGGGAAATACTTGCGCAGCTGCTCGCTGACGATTTTTTCGCTGGCGACGTCGCTCTCGGTCACCAGATCGTTGGTGCCTTTGTCGGTGATCGTGCGCGGCTTCCAAAAATTTTCGCGCAGGAGCGCGCCCGCATCACGCGCGGCGGATTGCGCTACGAGCAGCGCATAGTGCAGATCAATGTTCATATGCACATTATGGCATGTGCTTATCTGCGCGTCATGCGCTTTTCGACAAATAAACACATGACTGCGACAATCACACCACTAACAATCGTGGAAACAGCAATCGTGTTGGATGCGATGTCCGGATTGATGTGGTTCAAGATCGGACCAATGACTCCTGTCGCCAATGACAGAGCAATAAAAAAGCCACAACCGCAAACCAAAGCATATCGAATAGCGACGCCTTTATAGATTGGTTGTCGTGTGACATATTGACGCAATACATACAACACGCTGCCGATTGCCGCAGGTGCCAAGATTACTGCCAACCAAAAATTGATGATTGCAAGAGTAAGCGATAAATACATCGCGGGCCACGCCACAGCCGCACCGACCAGCGCGTGAAACAAATAACTGTTGGCTAGCTTGTTGCGCGTCATGTCTCCCTGGGCGGCTCTGGCTCAGTGAGTCTAGCGAGGCGCGTGAGGAGTTTGCCCGTGCGGCGCAATTTTTTTGCGGAGAGTTCGCGCAGTGACATGGCGGCTTCGAGATACGGCAACGCCTCAGGGTCAAGGATAAATTCACGCAGGGCGGGCGGCAATTCATCAAAAGCGGCGTACTGCTGCTGCTGACGCTGCTCAACGGCGCTCAATATATCGCCATCATTCACATTGACGTTGAGGTGCGCGCTGAGTTGCTCTAGCGCGCTGTATGGAATGGGGCGTTTGCCAAGCTCATAGGCGCGCAAATCATTTGGTGTGATGTTGACCGCGGCTGCTGTAGCTTCGATTGATTCGCCTTTGGCAATGCGTGCTGTGCGCAGCTCTGTGGCAATGATGCGTGTGCGCAGGCGCATGGCTTCTTCGATGTCGCTCTCAGCGGTGACGATAGCTGCATCTGTTGGCGCGTTGCCGACCAATTCGCCCAGATCAATACGCAGATAGCGCGCGATGATCTCTAGCTCGGGCAATGACACCTCGCGCTCGCCGCCCTCATAGGATGCGATGCGCTCGCTGCTCACATGCAGTTGTCGCGCAACATCTTTGCGTGTGCGACCATCTGCCTCGCGCGCATGTTGCAGTTGCGCGCCGATGACTTGAGCGCGTGTCGGTGTCCCTTCGGGCATAATTGCGCTAAGTATAACGTTGTGGCTCACATGAAAATCGCCGTCAATGCATGGTTTCACGATTCGCCAACGAATGGCAGCGGTCAATACATCCGTCATCTGATCGCGGCGATGGCGACGATTGCGCCTGAGGTGCAGTTTGAGCTGGTGCAGCCGACGCGCCACGATGACCTCAGCAAAGTGTGGTTTGAGCAGGTGACTTTTGCGCGCGCGGCTGAGCGCATGCGCGCCGATATTGCATTTGTGCCCTATTGGGCGCCGCCGCTGCGCTGTACTGTGCCGGTTGTTACCACGATTCACGATGTGATCCCGCTTGCGCTGGGAGCCTCATTGCCTGAGAATCAGACGGCAATGCGCGACTACTATCGCGGCAAAGCGCAACATCGCGCGTATTACAGCCTCGTGCGCGCGGGCGCAGCGCAGGCGCGCACTGTGCTGACCGACTCCGAGCATAGCAAGCGTGATATTGTGCGATTTCTCTCTGTGGCTGAATCGCGCGTGACCGCCGTGCCGCTCGCAGCGGATGCGCGATTTATGCCTGCGGATAGCTCAACCGCGCTCGATGACGTGCGTGTGAAATACGGTTTGCCTGAGGCGTATGTGTTGTATCTCGGCAGCCTCGAGCCGCGCAAAAATATCGAGACCGTGCTGCAAGTGTTTGTGTGGTGCGGTGAGACGATCGGACACGAGTATCCGCTGGCGCTGTCGGCGCGCGCGGATGATGTGGCGTATACATCTGACGGCAGCGCCATCACAATTGGAGCGATGTTGCGTGAGCTGGAGCTAGAGGACGTGGTGCACCTGATCGGCAAAGTGGACGAAGCCGATAAGCCAGCGATTTATGCTGGCGCGCGCTGCTTTTTGTTTCCATCGCTGTATGAGGGCTTTGGGTTGCCGATGCTAGAGGCGATGGCGTGCGGTGTGCCAGTCGTCGGCAGCAACGCGAGCAGTTTGCCCGAGGTGACCGCCGACGCCGCGATGCTGATGGAGCCGATGGACGCGCGACGCATGGCAGGCGCGGTCATTGCGGCATGCACTGACGATGATCTGCACGATCGCATGGCACAGCGCGGGCTGATGCGAGCCGCGCAATTCTCGTGGCAACGCACGGCGCTGGAGACGTTGGCTGTCTTTCGCAGTGTGGCGGGTGAATAAAAAGGGTCTGACCGTTTCAGCTTACGGGAACAATCGGCGTGTCTTGACCTCAGCTACCGCATCCTCGCGGTAGCGATAGAGCATGGCAGGGCGACCTTCGCCGCTGGTGCGTTTGTCGGTGGGCTCGATGATGTCCGCCTGCAAGATGCGTCGGCGAAAATTGCGTTTGTCGAGCTTGACGCCCAACACGGTTTCGTAGGCGCGTTGCAATTGCGTCAGAGTAAATTCTGAAGGCAACAAACGAAAACCGATCGCGGTGTACTCTAACTTATAGCGCAGACGCTTGAGCGCGTATTGCACGATCTCGGCGTGATCAAATGCCATCTCGGACAACGCATAGACGGATATCCATTCGGCGTCCGTGTTGTCGCTGCCCGCATAGACTGCCAGCGGCGCGGGCACGAGCGCAAAATAGGTCACAGTCACGACGCGGCCGCGCGGGTCACGTTGCAGATCGCCAAAGGTGTAAAGCTGCTCAAAATGCACATCGCGCACACCCGCTTCGTCGCGCAGTACACGCTTGGCGGCGTTTTCGAGCGATTCATCAGACTCTACATAGCCGCCCGGTATCGCCCACATGCCAGCGTAAGGTGCGTGCCCGCGTTTGATGAGCAACACTTGTAGATCGTCGTCGCGCAGTGCAAAAATCACTGTGTCCACCGTGACCGAGATTTGAGACAGCATGGTCGCCATTGAGGGATGTGAGTATAATCTTTTTCGCCTCGTGCGTACACATTCTTTTTTTGTTAGCTCAGGCAGTGTTTTTTTGAGAATGGGTCTCGCCGCACAACACATGAATTTACTCCGCGCGTTGTCTTTGATTGGCGTCACCTTGCTGAGCGCATGTAGCGCGAGCAGCCGCGCGACCTTGCCGCCCACAAAGCCCGCGCCAACTGCGACGCCATTGCCCCAAATGCGCATCATCACGCCCGGCATGGTTGTGATTGATGAGTCCATCGAGCGACCGCTTTACACGCTTAATGTCTCCCTCGATTACGCAGGCGGCACGCTCAACGTGCAGCAGCGCATCGAGTTTCAAAATCCATCGGGTACGCCGCTCAATGAGGCGAAATTTAACGTGCCACCCGCGCGACATATTGGCTTGTTTAAGCTTAATGATGTGCGCGTGTTTGGTCAATCGCAGCCGCTGCCATTTACGCTTGACAAAACCGTGCTGACTGTGCGATTCCCCGCATCGCTGCAACCTAACGACAACATCTCGATTGCGTTTGACTTTAGGCTCAAGCTGCCCGCGCAAGAGGGCGTGCAAGGTATCGGCGGCGATGACACCTCGCAGGGCGCAAATAGTTTGATTGCCGGACATTGGTATGTCATGCTCGCGCCCTATCGCGATGGCACATGGGACACGCCTGCCTACTACGCGGTGGGCGACCCATATACGTCGGAGTTGGCAGACTATGAGGTGAGCATCCTCGCGCCAGACAATGTTATCGTCGCCGGCGCAGGCGAAGAAAAGCGTGAGGGGCGATTGTGGCGCTATACGCTGACGCAGGGACGTGTGTTTGCATTTGCGGCCAGCCCAAACTATAAGGTCGAAACATCCGAAGTAAATGGCGTGCGATTTGCTACCTACTCGTACGCGCGTCACGAAAAATTTGGCGAAGATGTGTTGATTACGGCGGAGCGCGCGGTGAAGTTATTTTCGCGGGTGTTTGGCGCGTATCCATATCGCACACTGCGCATTGTCGAAAACGATCGCGGTCAGGGGCAAGAATACAGCGGCTTGGTCAGCCTTGGCTCGCGTCTGTATGACGGCTACTCAGGCAGCGGCGCGCGCCACGACCTGATTTCGTGGACGGCGCATGAGGTCTCGCATCAGTGGTGGTTTCAGACGGTGGGCAACGATCAGGTGCGCGCGGCATGGCTGGATGAGACTTTTGCGCGGTATTCAGAGTATCGCTTTTATCAAGAGTACTATCCGGCTGATGTTGATTGGTGGTTGAATTATTACATCAAGAGCCGCAACCCGAACGGCGCCATTGATCTGCCATTGTCGGGCTATGCTGATGGCAAGACCTACGTCGCGGCGGTGTATCAACGCGGTGTGTTGTTTATCCTCGACCTGCGCAAGACGATGGGCGAAACGGCGTTTGATGAGGCGCTGCGTGACTACTACGCGGTGCAATCTTTTAAGATCAGCACCCCCGACGCATTTTTTGATGCACTTGCGCGCCACACGTCCGTTGATCTCAGCGCTGTTGTCAAGACGTATTTTGCGACGCCGCCGGCGCTGCCCTGCAAGATCAGCAACAACGCCGCAAATTGTCGGCGCAGTTAATTGCCTCACACAGAGACACGGAGACGCAGAGAAAATAAAGATCGTCTTAGTGATGTCTACCGCCACACATTGCTGACGCGATCAATCGGTTCACGCAGAGATGCTGAGTCGCAGAGATGTAAAAGCTCAGCGCGCTCTGCGCCTCCGCGTGATAAACATTTCAACTTGGGGTTTATGACGGTAGGAGGTCGCTCAC
>CAZVQE010000122.1:6254-7324 GCA_964628875.1 uncultured Anaerolineae bacterium | reverse complement strand
GATGCACAATCATTTGCTTGATCGGTGGTCACGGCTCAATCGTGCCTACTACGATATGGTGCATTTGCCGCCTGTGCAACTCTACAAAGTCGGCGATGTGTATTTTGTAGTGGATGGCAATCATCGTATTTCTGTCGCGCGCGAGCATGGCGTGGAATTTGTTGATGCTGAAGTGATCGAGGTGCATTCGCGCGTGCCGATCACGGGCGATTTGTTGGATGCGGATTCGCTCGAGATGCTCGGCGAATACGCCGAATTTTTGGAGCGCACACATCTTGATGTGTTGCGCCCAGATCAAAACATCATGTTTAGCAGCGCCGGCGGCTATCACACATTGATTGAGCATATTGCTATGCACCGCTACTTTATGGGAATTGATCTCAAGCGTGACATCAGCGAAGACGAAGCCGTGACGGACTGGTATGACAACGTATACATGCCCATCGTCAAGGCGATCCGCGAAAACGACGTGCTCAAAGATTTTCCAAAGCGCACCGAAGCCGATCTATATCTATGGATTGTGGCGCACGAGTACGAGATTGAGCGTGAGACACAGCAAGACATCAGCGCTGATGAGGCGGTTCAATCGTATGTCGAAAAACGCAACGAAGAACCCACTTCACCACTTAAGCGGATTCAACAAACGGCTGATAGCGTGTGGGGCGCTGTGGGAGACCTGATCAACAAATAGTCGCACACGTCATCTGTTCGCCGCCCAATTTACCAAAGCATAGATAGACTTCGCTTTTTGTCATATAATCTTTTTGATTTGCGAATCACGTATGCGCAAATTCAATTCGCCTGTAAAAGGAGAGGTCTGAAAATATGAAAAAGCAAATCGGAGTTGCAATTTTGAGCGCGCTGTTGGCGATTTCCAGCCCAATCGCTGCGCTGGCATCAACAGAATCTGCGCCTGAACACGGTGGTCCCGTGCCGGGTAATGGTTGCACGTATTATCGAGTTCGAGCCGGCGATACGCTATCACGCATCGCAGCACAGTTTGGCAAATCAGTCGCAGCTATTCAAGCCGCAAATGGTTTGCTCGGCACCCGAATCTACGCGGGGCAGAC
>CAZVQE010000122.1:4418-6154 GCA_964628875.1 uncultured Anaerolineae bacterium | reverse complement strand
CACCGCCGCCCGGACCACATCCTATGCCGCCGCCAATGCCCCCCAACAATGGCCCTTGGCACGGTGAATACTGGAACAATCTCGATCAAAATGGCGCGCCAAATTTGACCCGCAATGACGTAAGCGTAAACTTTAATTGGGGCTATGGCACGCCTAATGCGGGTGTGATCGTTGCGGATAATTTCTCAGCACGCTGGACGCGCACGATCAATTTTGCGCCCGGCAAATATCGCTTTGTGCTGACGGCGGATGATGGCGCGCGACTGTGGATCAATGGCGGCGCGGTCATAGATCAGTACGCGTATGCAGGTCAAAACACATGGACATGGGAAGGCGACCTCAACGGTCCAACGTCGGTGCGCGTGGATTACGTTGAGCGCGGCGGCTTGGCACGCGTGAGTCTAAGCTACGGCATGATCGGCAATGGCATGCCACCTGCGCCGCCCGCATGGGGCAGTTGGCGCGCCGACTACTACAACACGCTTGACTTTACGGGCAACGCAACGACGCGCTATTACAACACATTGGCATTAAATTGGGGCTACAACGCGCCTACTGCTGGCATCAACGCCGATAAATTCACTGCGCGATTTACGACCACGCGTTACTTGGCGGCTGGCACCTATCGCATCGTGGCGCGCGCTGATGATGGCGTACGCGTGTATGTGGATGGCAACAAAGTCATGGACGAATGGCGCGAGCAGTCTTATCGCACATTTGTGGGTGGCAATTTTGTGTTAGGCGCGGGCAACCACGAGATCAAGGTGGAGTACTTTGAGCTAACGGGAGCAGCTGCGATTCAAGTGTATTGGGAGCGGCTGAGCTAAGCGCAATTCTCAAAAAAAAACAAATCACACGGGGCGAATCAAAATCGCCCCTATTTTTTTGCCCTGCTAAAGTAACACTATGAGCTTGATAGACACAAACATCATCAATTTACTCATCTCATCCGCAACCAAAATCGCCTTTGCGATCATGATCTGGGTGGTCGGGCGTTGGCTGATCGGTGTTGCCATTCGCATCACGCAACGCGCTCTGCAGCAGCAAAAAGTTGATGCGACGGTCGTCAAGTACGCCAGCTCGGCGCTGTCGTTTGTGCTGACGATTGCGCTTGTCACGGGGCTGTTGGGTTACTTTGGCATCGAAACGACCTCATTTGCGGCGCTGTTTGCAGCGGCTGGCGTTGCCATCGGCGCGGCATGGGCGGGCTTGCTGGCGCATTTTGCGGCGGGCTTTTTCTTGTTGATCTTTCGCCCGTTCAAAGTTGGCGATGTCATTCAGGCGGGCGGCGTCGAAGGCGTCGTGCGCGAGATCGGTTTGTTTGGCACGACCATCAACACAGGCGACAATGTGCGCGTGCTGGTCGGCAACAACAAAATCTTTAGCGACAACATTGTCAATTACAGCGCAAATGATTGGCGAGCCATTGTCATCAAAGTTGAGATTGACAACGGTCATGACCCTGACGCCGTTATGCGTTTATTATTGAATGCGGCAGCGAGCGTGCCAAACGTGCTTAGCGATCCCGCGTCCTCTGCGCGCATTGCCGATCTCAAAGCTGGACCCGTGATCGCCGTGCAGGTCAATTGCACCAATGCAAACTACGGTCAAGTCGCCTCTGATCTCAATCGCGCGATCAAAAAAGCGCTTGTCGAAAACAACATTAACTCACCAACACCGACCGTAATCAACATCAATCGCTAAATTACGCGCTACGGGCGAATGACCTCATGCAC
>CAZVQE010000122.1:0-4318 GCA_964628875.1 uncultured Anaerolineae bacterium | reverse complement strand
ATTCAACGCCTGCACCGCCGCGTCGAGCGCCGCTGAGCCGTTGGTCACCGCAATGCCAAATTTGCGCCCCATGCGCGCAGCAAATTGCTCCTCAAATTTTTTGATGAATGGACCCTCGGACGAGATCCAACCCGTGTCAATGCACTCCAGCAAATATTTGCGTTCGTTGCCGTTGAGCAAGGGTTCGTTGACGGGGACTGACATGATTTTTATTGCGAATTTAATTCGTCATTCTGAGGAATGTAGCGCCGCGAAGCAAAGCTACATGACGAAGAATCTCTACAAACAACATTTGCTGAGTGCTGATGCAATAGAGATTCTTCACCGCGCTGCGCTTCGTTCAGAATGACGCACTTAAGAAGTCTTATCTTACTGAATAAAGTTAATCCTTTTGATACACGACATACTGCGACTTGCCACAGCCAAATTTATGATCAAATTGATGTCTCAGCGAGTAGCCGCGCGCGCTAAAAAATGCATGCACCGTGTGTTGCGGCAATAGCTGCGGATAGCGGTCGGGGTGACTGAGCCACGTCTCCACCGCCTGTGAATCAAACCGCTCCGCCGCAAAATAATCGAAGCCAATAAAACCGCGCGGGGCGCATACGCGCACCATCTCACGAAAATACTCAAACGACTGTAACGGCTTGATGTACACGCACACGCCATGCGCATGCACCAAGCCGCATGATGCGTCGGGCGTGTGACTGAGCGTGCTGCCATCTGCGGGCTGACGTTTGACTGCTGGTGCGTAGGTGTGCTCCAGATAGCTCGCCCAATCCACCGCCGTTTCATACACATCATATTGCTGAGGCTTGACTCGCGGCAACACAAATTCCAAAAACATGCCCGTGCCAGCGCCAATCTCAACCACGCGCTCACAGTGTGTCAGTGCGCCCACACTCGTAAATTCATTGGCTACGCGCTCCGCTGCGCCTTTTTGATCCCATAGTTCTTCGACGTATTCGCGCACGCTTTGACCTTTGGCTTTGGCAGCGGCGACGGTCTGCTCAGCGCCGAGATAGCTCTCGCCGACGCGCTCGAGATGAAACCCTTGCGTCAGAAAAACTGAATCGAGCGCGCCCTTGATCTTATTTCGCAGGGTCACTTTTTCTTCTCACTTTTGATGACACGTTTAAGTTGTTGGATCAATTGTGGCACGTCACGCTTTACGATTTCCCACACAAGATCTGTGTCAATTCCAAAATACGAATGCACAATGACATTGCGAAATCCAATAATCTCGCGCCATGCAATGATGGGATATTTTTGTTGCACTTCTTTAGGGACGCGATTTGCCGCCTCGCCAATAATTTGCAAATTGCGGATAATCGCATCTAGCGTTTTCATGTCATGCGCGAATTGATCTTGCGTCAATCCATTCGCATATAGCAAAATGCGTTCTGCGCTTTGCAACATATCGCTGAGATACAAGAGGGTGTCACGCAATGCGAATTGCCTCTTTCAGAATTTGAGTCTTCATTGTCGGCTTTAGCGCTTTTGGTGTCACCAAATCCACCGATTTACCCAACCTT
The DNA here is from genome assembly GCA_964628875.1 of uncultured Anaerolineae bacterium. Taxonomy (GTDB): domain Bacteria; phylum Chloroflexota; class Anaerolineae; order J036; family Brachytrichaceae; genus AQU-03. Next base: position 2,783 of record CAZVQE010000122.1, on the reverse strand, counting down.
TCTTCGAGCAAAAACTTGAGACGCATAAACTGAACCAAACCGGGCGGGCGCTCAAACTCAACCAAGATATCAATGTCGCTGTTGCGTTTGGCTTCATTGCGAGCGACAGACCCAAACACAGCCACAGAATGCACATGAAAATCCTGTTGTAGTGCTGGCATCAACGCTCGCAATTGTTTGATAGGTTTTCGTTCACGCATATGCAAATTTTAGCTGCGTGTTTTGATGACAGCTTGATCGGCGCTAATTGGATTTTTGATAAGCGTCTTATCTTCCTTGCCGGCGTAGGGTCCTTGCTTGACTTCGATCATCTCGATTGGCTCAACGACTTCAAAGCCATGCCCGCCATTCACCAGCAAAATCACATCGCCGCCCTGCAACATATAACTCTCGATGTATACGCCCGCATCGGTATAAAAATCCACGCGCAATTTGCCCTTGCGGATAAACAACGTCTCGCGCGTGTAAGCCACATCGCGCGGCACCGGATTGTGCGTGTGCGCGTTGATGGTTTTGCCCGGGCGATATTGCATGTAGGCGAGCTGTTGCGATAGCTCATCGGGCGTAATAAATTGCATGCCCTCAATCTTGTAGTCGAATGGAATCACAATCGCATACAGCACATCGTCGTGCTTGATCTCAAAAATGGCTGACATCTCAATTCACCTCTCGCAGCGTCACACGCGAATCGCGCGCCCAAGCCGCACCAGTCGCTCCGCATCCGCCTCATTCGACGGTTGCACGCCGCTGAGCGAAATATCCCACAGTTGATTTGCCAAGTCCGGATGCTGCGCAAGCGCAAACCACACGCGCGATTGTGACCGCTCAAACGTGCGCATAAATTCGTTGTGTTCGGGGTTCTTGCCTGTGCGAATGGGTCTGATCGCGGCTTTGAGGGCGCACTTCGCGCCACGCAGCCACAGTGTCGTTTTGCTCACGGGTTCGGCGTGTTGTTGCGAGATGGCGAGGCAACATCCTTCGCCCGCATAACGCGAATGCCACCACGCTTTTGTCAGGCGCACTGGCGGGATATGATGATAGGCGACCGCGCGCGGCGCAAACGCGATGCGATAGCCTGCGTGCTTCACGGAGTAGCTCAGCCCTGAGTCACCGATTCCAACGTAGAGTTTTTCGACCGTGTTGGCTTTGCCGTGCGATTCGACGCCGACTGTATCCGGCGGAAAACCGCCAACCTCGCGCAAGAGACTTTTGCGCACACTCAGATTTGGACCCAGACACGCGGGCGGCTCGTGCGCATCCGTGCGCTCATACAGACTGAGCATGATCGGGTCTTGCTGTTTGACCCAGTCGGGCGGCGTCTGCTCATACACGCCAAAAATCGGACCCGCAACCATGCCAACTTTTTCGTCCGCCTCAAACGCCTCGACGATGGCGCGCAACCATTGCGGCTCGACTGTCACGTCATCGTCTACATAGATCAGCAGCTCGCCGCGTGCCGCATCCGCTGCCGTGTGCCGCGCGACGGTAAATGACAAACGCGGCTCTCTGACCACCCGCACGCCTTGTGCGGCAAATTTTGCGGCGACCTCTGGCGTGGCATCAGTCGAGTTGTTATCTACGACGACGATCTCAAACTGATCGCGCGGAAAATCAACCTGCACGATGCTGTTGAGCGCGCGCTCAAGACTGTCGGCGCGGTTGTAGGTAGGAATCAAAATTGAGGCAATCACAAACCAAAAATTATAGATGCCGCCGAATTATCGCGTCTAGCTCATGCGCGCGCTGCGCATACGTGTATTGGCTGAGCGTGCGGCGTTGCGCCGCTTGTGCGATGCGCTCGCGCTCGTCGGCGTGATCCAGATAGTAGCGAATGAGTTCTGCGGCTTCTTGAGGCGTGCGATACGCCACCATCTCTTTGCCGGGCTCAAACAACTTCGGCAGATTGTCGCGCCAGTCGGTGACGAGCAATGTGCCAACGCCACTCGTCTCAAACAAGCGTCCATTTGACGCATGCGTCGGCGAAGAATCTGCGTGAATGTTGAGCGCAACCTTTGAGTCACGCAACGTCTGAAACATCGCCAAGCCAAACACAGGTGGCTTGATTGCGCCTTTGAGCTTTGGGTTCACCGGTCGCAAGCTCTTGCGTGCGATGGCGTTTATTTGCTTTAGCACGGGCGCGCGCTCGATCAACTCGCGGCGCACTCCTACTTTTTGCAGCGCGTTGAGCGCGTCGTAGCTTGCGTTGCGCAAGAGCCATTTTGCATCATCACGCCATGTCAGATCGGCGCTCGGCGAAAAAATGCTCAAGTCAATATTCAAATCCAGCAACGCCTCGAGGATGCGCTCACGCTCAAGATGAAACTGACTGCCACGCACAATCGAGCCGATAAATGTCGCGTCAATTGACTTGGGTCGCGCGATGAGTTGCGCGTTGATGCGCGCGTCAAAGCTGTGATCCATGTGCTCAGCGACAAAGCCTTGATCTCGCAACCACGTCACCGACTCAGGCGCGCAGCTCACAAACAAACGTATGTCCTTCCAAACGGGCGCAGGAAAAAGCGCGCTGCCGACCGTCGTAAACACCAGCTTGATACTTGGCGCAACCTCACGCACACGCGCGAGTAGATCGGCATCGTTGTCCTCATACAACAGTACGTCGGGTTGATACTCGCGCGCTTGTTGAATGGCAATCGCAGCGAGTGAAGTATCGGACGCCATGCCATGCTCGCGCGCCCATGCACGCTGTAGCCCTTCGGCGTTGAGAGTTACCTCAAACACATCGTAACCCAGCGGCGTCAGCACGGGCGTCCACAAATCACACA
>CAZVQE010000121.1:0-7332 GCA_964628875.1 uncultured Anaerolineae bacterium | reverse complement strand
TCACTGCGCAAGTCGCCCTGCGCCATCGTGCGCGCCGCCAGCGCAGTCGGCCGCGCCGCACCCACCGCCGTCGGCAACAAATAGTTTGTCGCGCCGTCGCCGATGTAGTCGTTGCCGGCGTCGTGCATGAGCGCCCTAAAGTCGTCGAGGCTCTTGTGCAAAATAGCGTCGTCGAGTTGCGCGTATGGGTGTTGCGGATGCGCAGCGCGATAGTCCGCGAGGGTGGCAAATGGATGCTCCACGCGCGCGCCATTCGCATAACCTAGCACGTCAATCATGCCGCCGCGTATATGCGTGCTGCCGTTGCCTTTTGCCAGCAATAGCACTCGCCGCCCCGCGCGCGCCATTTGCCAAGCGCACATCAAACCGGCATAACCCGCGCCCATCACGATGACATCCGCGTTCATGATTGCTCCTGCGATTTGTCTGCATGCTCAACGTCGAGGATGCCCTGAAATATCCAATCATCGAGTCGCGCTTGTTTGAGTTGGTCGCCCCACATCAACGGTTGCACACCCTTCCAACGTTCTTGCAGAAAATGCAATAGTTCGGAGTTCGGAGTTCGCGGTTCGGAGTTTGGTGAATCGGACGGCGAGCGCTCCGCACTCTGAACTATGGACTGCGAACTGTGCTGAGCAATCGCCCCTGCCGCGCGCAACATGCAAAATCCACCTTGACACGGACCCATGCCAAGCCGCAGCCCGCGGCGGATGTCATCGAGGTCGGTGCCTTTCTTTTGCACTTCGTCAAGAAAAGTTTTGCGTGTGATCATCTCGCACTCGCACAAAAGCTGATCTTCGTGCATGCTGGCTTCGCGGTTGTGCAGACGCGAGCCGAGCCAGTAATATTTCGCGTCGGCGTTGCCGGGCATCGCGTGCTGTGCGGTCGTGCAGGCGCGCTCGACGCCGAGATGCTTGCACACGGCGTTCATGGTGACCTCAGCCATTTGCCGATACGTCGTAAATTTGCCGCCAGTCATCGTGATGAAATTTTTGGCGCTGCCGTCGGCATGATGATCGAGCAATGCATAGCTGCGCGTCACATCGCGTGTGTCGGCGATGCCTGTCGTGTCCTTTTGATACAGCGGGCGCACCCCGCCCCACACGCGCAACGCGCGCACCTCACGAAAAGTCGGCACGAGCTTTTCGCCCTCGTCGAGCATGTATTGCACTTCTTCGTCGGTGATCTTCCAATCGTCGGGATCAGCCACGCGGATATCGGTCGTGCCGATGACACACACCGTGCGAATCGGCACCAAGATATCGCCGTCCGCGGGCATCTTGAGCCGATTGATGACCATCTTGGTGAGGCGATGATTCATGGCGATCATGATGCCCTTGCCAGACAGCACCGTCACTGGCACGCCCGCCATGTGCGCGATCTGCCCCGCCCATGCACCCGACGCATTCACCACAAAGTCAGCGTGCACGACGATCTCCTCGCCCGTGCGCATATTTTGGAGAATGGCGCCCTTCACGGTGTCGGCTTCTTTGATGAGGCGAATGACCTTGTGATACGTCAACACACTGCCGCCGTGCAGTTCGGCGTCACGCGCATTCGCCCAGACTGTCTTCCAACTTTCGATCGCGCCGTCAGGCACCCAATATGCGGCTTGGATGCGCGGGCTGAGATATGGCTCGCGCTTGAGCAATTCACCGATCGGGATCTCATGCGTCTCGATACCGGCTTTGGCACAGCCCTGCAAAAATTTTGGCACGTAGCTGGGATCGTCCTCATCCGTCAGCACAAATGCGCCGCCGCTGTCTTCGATGCAGTCCGCCGCGATCTTGCGCAAGATTTTATTTTCGTCAATACACTCTTTGGCGCTGGTCGGGTCTTTGACTACGTAGCGTCCGCCGCTATGCAATAAGCCGTGATAGCGTCCAGTCGTGCCCGTGGCAAGGTCACTGCGATCCACGAGGATCGCTTTGAAGCCACGCAGGGCTGCGTCGCGCAAGATGCCCGCGCCGGTGCTGCCGCCGCCGATGACGAGGATTTCAGTTGTCAGTGTGCGCATGCACCACTATTGTATTAGCGATACAGTTCTTGCTCACGAATGTAATCAGCCACATCGCGTGTCACGACATAGCGCAATGGCAAGCCTTCGCGCGCGCGACGCTGCAAATCATTTGAGGCGAGATCAGTGAGTGGCGTATCCACCCAAGCGATACGCTGTGAGATGCCGGGCAGTTTTTGTTCGAGGTCGGCGAGATCGGGCTGATAGCGCGGACGATGCGCGACGGCGATCTTGGTCAGCTCGAGTAATTGCTTTGGGCGCTGCCAACGCGGCAAGTCAATCAGCGTATCGGCGCCGATGATGAAATTAAACTCATGCTCAGGGTAGCGCGCATGCAACAGCACAAACAAATCTACGGTGTAATGCGGCGCGGGGCGCTCGACATCCACCAAACACAGATCAAAGTTTAGGTTGCCGCCCATCGCCAGCTTGGTCATATTTACGCGATGAATGGCATCTGATGTGTTGCTCTTGTGCGGCGGTTGCCCGACGGGCGTGAACCAAACTTTGTCGAGCTTGAGCTGAGCGCGGGCTTGATCGGCAATCACGAGATGCCCGATGTGCGGCGGATCAAACGTGCCGCCCAAGATTCCAATTCTCACGCGCGCATTATACGAACGGATTTTGAAATAAGTAGAGTGGCGCATAAAGAAATGATGTTTATGTCCTCATAGCAATCTAAATCAAACTCGTCATTTCGAGCGAAAGCGAGAAATCCCTTTGAAATACACCGCTCGCGAAATTAAGGGAACAAACAATCGTGTGTCATTCTTAGGAGCAAAGCGACGAAGAATCTATGAGACTAATATTGAAGCTCAATGGATTCTTCACTTCGCTTCGCTGCGTTCAGAATGACACATCAGATTTTTAGGCTGCAAGGATAATAAGCCCTGCATGGACAAAATCACACTTTCGCCTGAAGTTTCACAAGCTATCGGCGCACATTTACCCATCGTCGCGCTCGAATCAACGGTCATCTCGCATGGGCTGGCGTATCCGCGCAACCAGCAAACCGCACAAGAAATGGAATCGAATGTGCGCGCGGCGGGCGCCATTCCCGCCACCATCGCTGTGTTGGGCGGCAAACTCACGGTCGGGCTGAGCGACGCGCAAATCGAGCATCTCGCCAAAAGCAAGAGCGTGCGCAAATGCAGTGTGCGCGATCTTGGCATCGTCGCGGGTCTTGGATTGGATGGCGGCACAACTGTCGCTGCGACTATGTGGATCGCACGCGAAGCTGGCATCCATGTGTTTGCTACGGGCGGCATCGGCGGCGTGCATCGCGGGCATCCGTTTGATGTGAGCGCCGATCTGACCGAGCTATCGCGCACACCCGTAACTGTCGTCTGCGCGGGCGCGAAGGCGCTGCTCGATCTGCCGCTGACATTTGAGCATCTGGAGACGCTCGGCGTGCCCGTCATCGGCTATCAGACCGACGAGATACCGGCGTTTTATTCGCGGCGCAGCGGGCTAAAGGCAGATATCAATGCCAAGTCGGCGCAAGAGGTTGCCGATATCATCCGCGCGCGTCGTCAGCTCGGGTTGCCGGGCGGCGAGCTGGTGTGTGTGCCTGTGCCAGTGGAATCGGAACTGAGCCATGACATCGCCGAACGCGCCATCATCGAAGCGCAACGGATGGCGGATGCGCAGGGGATTCATGGGGCGGCAAGCACGCCATTTTTGCTCGAGCAAATTGCCAAACTGACCGATGGCGCCAGCGTGCGGGCCAACACAGCGCTGCTGCTCAACAACGCGCGCGTCGCGGCACAAATCGCGGCGCAGTTGATCTAAAACAAAATGAGGGTTGCGATAGTTTCGAGCGATATCAAGAAATCCAAACAACGTAGTTACAGATTAAATGAACTCAATCTATTTGATGTGTTAAACAGAGATGTTTCGCTTCGCTCAACATGACAAATTTAATCATTTCAATGATTAAAAAAAAAAAAAAAAAGATTGATATCGTGCTTTTTGCTAATTCATAAATTGAATTTATTTTGGCTCAGCGGGGAACGTGCCAGCTGGAGCATACCAGTCAAACGGGTTAATTTCATTCACCGTCTTGTCTGCCTCGACAGTCACCACAATCAATGCGTGGTCTGAGCAAGACACATTTAAACCGCACGTCACAAACTTTGAGTAGGCGCCGACATTTTTGTTGGTAGTGTCTTGCGGATATGCAATGACGTTGTAAGTGCCCGCCACAACATTTGACAGTGTGTAGCTCGATTGGTTTTTGGTCGTGGCGACTTTGTAAAAGGCTGGACCCGAGCCACTCACTTTGATGGCATAGACGTTGAGCGGTGGCACCCCTTCACCCGGGTAGCCAAGTTTGCCCGCAATCGTGCCTGTCGCTGAGTTTGGAGCCGTTGTTGGCGCAGGTCCTGTTGTCGGTTGTGGCTCGCGTGTGCTAGTGGGTGGCGGGACATCAGGCTTTTTTGGCGTTGCTGGCGGCGGCACATGGCGGCGCACCGGCACGCATAATCGCTGCCCCGAATAAATGCGCGATGTGCGCATGTGATTGGCGTTCATCAACGCAGTGACTGTCACACCATAGCGCGCGCCGATTCGCAACAATGTGTCGCCGCGCCGCACAATGATCCACGCGCAGCCTGTAGGCGGCGGCGCTTGCGGCGAGCGTGGAGTTTGCCACGGATCTGTGCCAGCTACAGTCATATTTACCGATCCAGCAAACGAGGTCAGCAACATCAGCACGACTGTGGCGATAAATTTATTTGCGTATTTCATCAGTTTTCTCTTTGTCAAGAGTTTAACCTGTAATTGCCTATCGGTCAAACCCTATGACGACTTGGCAAATTGTCACTTTACGGCAATATCTACATACTCTTGTCGCAGCACCTGACTATCAGCCACGCCAAACAATGCCAGCATCTTGGCAATGGCTTCTGCCTTGCGTTGAGCGTCGGCGCGGCTCCACGTGCGGCTCTTGATTTCCAAATAATAACCTTCGTGCTCAGGCTTGACCATGCGATCAATGTTGATAAATAAGTCTTGATCGTCAAATGTGACTTCCCAGCGCAAACGATCTTTTTCTACGGGGTGTTCTTCTGCTGGTTTGAAGTACTCGCGATAAAAACGCAAACTGCGGTCTGCCGGCGCCATAAAGCGCACGCGTGACAACATGATCGAATGTGGAAACTCGCGCTCGACCTTGCCACCGACCAACGTCAACCGCCCACGCACACTCAGCACGTTGCCTTTGTCATCTACGCGCTCGTCTTCGCGATAGCGCAAGCGCGATGGTTCATTATCAAAATAAAAGTAGGTGTCAAACTGCTTGTAATGCACATGCCGCACAATCTGAAAGCGATCATCGTTGGCTGTTTCGGCGGCTTTGATTTTGTCAATGATCGGCTGTGCATCGGCGATGCGCGCCTTGACCTGCACCTCAAAGCTCTCCTCTTGTTGCACGCCGCCAATCGCCGCAAGTTTGCGCAACACATCGCCCTCACGCGCGGCGAGGAATGACTCGATCTTTTGCGCCATCGCATTTGCACGAGAGCGGATATCCGCCTCATCCAGCGTCAATAGCTGACGATCGCGCATGAGCCACGCGCCATTTACCATGACATCGCGCACGTCATGCGCCTTTGCGGCGTAAACGATTTGAGTGTAAATCGCATTTGCATCGCGCCCCAACGACCAATAGGCGGGCGTGTTGTGCAGCGTATTCAATTCCACCAAAATAATATCGGCGCGCTTGCCAACCTCAAGCGAGCCCGTCACATTGCCAATGTGGCACGTGCGCGCGCCGCCAATCGTAGCCATCGCCATCGCGGTCTTGGCAGGCACGCTCACTGGATTGCGTGTGCTGCCTTTTGCCAACATCGCCACGAGGCGCATCTCCTCAAAGTGATCGAGGTCGTTGTTGCTCGCAGGTCCATCCGTGCCAATGCCAACCGTCACGCCGATCTCGAGCATTTTGTCCACGTTGGCGATGCCGCTGGCGAGCTTGAGATTTGCGGCGGGGTTGTGGCTAATGGAAGCGCCGGCGCTCTTGAGCATGCGCATCTCGCTGGGGTCAATCCATACGCAATGCGCTGCGATGACCTTCGCCTCCAGCACACCATTTTTCTTGATCCAGTTCACCGAAGGCATGCCATTGATATTGCGGCAATCTATGACCTCTTGCTCAGTCTCGCTGATGTGAATATGCAATGGCACATCGTGTTTGATCGCAATCTCAGCACATGCGCGCATGAGAGGCCCGCTGCATGTATACGGCGCGTGTGGCGCAATGACCGGCGTAATCAGCGCGTGACCTTTCCACTTTTTGATAAATTCTTCGGCGCGCTCCATGCCCTCATCAGAGGATGCGGCATCTGGCGTCGGAAATTGCATGATGCTTTGGCTACACAACGCGCGCATGCCTGCATCGGCGATAGCGTGCGCGATGTCGTCCTCAAAGTAATACATATCATTGACCGTCGTCACGCCGCTGCGGATCGCCTCAGCACATGCGAGCTGCGGTCCCTGGTAACGACCTTGTTGATGGCTGGTGCCGACATGATGCGGCACCAGCTGGCCGCTTCGGTGCAAGCGCTATGCAATCACCCTGACCAGTGGGCATTGCTGGGGGAGTGTCCGGACCTTGCAGCGAATGCGGTCGAAGAGACGATGCGCCATTCGCCGGTCCTCTTTTCCTCTCTCCGTAGAGCTGTGGAAGATGTCGAAATCGCCGGTGCCCTGATTCCGGCAGGCACGCTGGTCATTGCAAACGGCGCTGCCGCCAATCGTGATCCCGCTGTCTACGCGGATCCTGACGGCCTCGACATTACTCGTGAAGCGGCTGCACCGATGGTGCTCTTCGGTGTTGGTGCGCATTCCTTGCTTGGTGCCAACCTGGCCAGACTCGAACTTGCCGAAGCCTTGGCCCTGATGGCGGAGCGCATGCCCAACATCCGACGCACGGGGCCAGTCCGGTGGAAGCCACTGGGTCCGCTGTCGGGGCCGATCAGTCTGCCTGTTGAATTCGACGTTTGAGGCGAATATGCCGATCGGCTACTTCTTGTTCAGGAAGCCCGCGTCGACGGGCAAGGTAACGCCGGTGATATAGCGGGCCTGGTCGGACACCAGCCAGGCCACCGCGTTGGCGATGTCGTCGGGCTGCAAAGTCTGCACCGGCAGCGCATTGCCCATGTCCGGGGGCGAGGTGGATGTTGCGATCATGTCGGCGAGCCATTGCCGGATGAACTCGTTGTTGAGCATCGGGGTGTCAACAGCGGACGGGTGAACTGAATTGACCCGGATATTGTGTTGTGCAAGTAGATTGGCGTACACCCGCATCAACCCCA
>CAZVQE010000120.1:1371-7337 GCA_964628875.1 uncultured Anaerolineae bacterium | reverse complement strand
ATTCAGCTTTTCGATATTAAAGACCCAGCCCACTTGAGTTATATGCGTTCAGTTCAATTACCGGTTGAAATTAAAACCGCAAGCCGCTTTTCGATTGATGGAGATTTGGCATATCTAATCGGCACTGCTATTGAGAACAATGAAACCAGTTCCTACTTTTGGATCGTCAAACTGAACTTGAATGGATAAATGAAATACATACTCGCCGAATGAAGCAAAGTCCGGAGACAAACACTCAGGTTTTATCTACGTTCCGACAGTTAGATTGCCCCATTCCTCGCATAGAATATAGCCATGCGCGTAGAACTCAAGAACATCCATAAGCGCTTTGGCGCGGTGCACGCAAACAATGACGTGTCGCTGATCGTCGAGTCTGGCACGATTCACGGCTTGCTCGGCGAAAACGGCGCGGGCAAAAGCACACTTGCCAAAGCCCTGACTGGCTACATCTCGCACGACAGCGGCGAGATTTTATTTGACGGCAAACCCGTAGATGTGCATACGCCGGTGGATGGCATTCGTTGCGGTGTCGGCATGTTGTATCAGGAACCGCTCGATTTTCCGCCGCTGACCGTGCTTGAGAATTTTATGGTCGGCGCGCCAAATCGCAGCCCGCGCGCAGCGGCGCAGCAGTTTAACGAACTCGCCAAACAATTTAATTTTAAGCTGGATGTGAATGAGACGGTCAGCAATTTGACCGTCGGCGAGCGCCAACAACTCGAAGTGTTGCGATTGCTCTCGCTCGGCGTGCGCACACTGATATTAGACGAGCCAACCACGGGCATCTCGGCGTCGCAAAAAGACGCGCTGTTTGCCGCGGTGCGCCAGCTTGCCAAGAGCGGACACTCGATCATCCTCGTCTCGCATAAGCTCGAAGACGTCGAAGAATTGTGCGACGAAGTTACCGTCATGCGTGCTGGCAAGGTAGTCGGACATCTCAATCTGCGCGCGCCCAATTCCACGCAGCAAAGCGCCAGCCAACAAATCGTCGGCATGATGTTTGGCAAGGAGCTGGCGCCGCCGATCAAGCCCGCGACACGTCGAGATGAATCAGGTGTGCGCCTGACCCATGTCTTGCTCAAAGATGATCGTCTCGATGTCGAGGTGCCCGAGTTTGCCGCGCAACGCGGTGAGGTTATCGGACTCGCCGGACTCGAAGGCAGCGGTCAGCTTTTGTTTTTGCAAGCCTGTGCAGGATTGTTTCAGCCCGCGCGCGGCACGCTCAATATCACTCAGTCGGGCAATATGCTCGGCAAAAACTACAAACAATTTCTCAAAGCAGGTGTGTGCTATCTGCCAGCCGACCGCCTCAAAGAGGGCTTGGTGAATGGCTTGACCATCCAAGATCATGTCGCCTTGCGCGAAGAGCGTCCGAGCTTATTTGTGGATCGCGCCGCCACACTCAAAGGCGCCGAGCAGGCGATTACTACATTCAACATACGCGGCAAACCACACACCTACGTCGAGCGACTGAGCGGTGGCAATCAACAACGCACACAACTCGCGCTCGTGCCGCGCAGTGTGTCGCTCTTGCTCATGGAGCACCCGACGCGCGGACTTGACATTGAATCCACGCTATGGGTTTGGCAACAGCTCATCGCGCGTTGCAAACAAGGCGCGACGATTATCTTTGCGTCCGCAGACTTGGATGAGATCATGCAATACAGCGACCGTATCGTTGTGTTTAGCGGCGGGCGCATGTCGAACGCCATTCCCGCCAGCGAGCTGGATGTGGACAAACTCGGTCAGATGATCGGCGGCAAGTTTTAATTTTATTCACCCATGAAATATCGAATCGCCTCTATCGTACTTGCGCTGATTGTCTCGGCGCTGCTTGTGTTGCCGACGGGCAAATCGCCGCTAGATGTGTTGCAAAGCATATTGCAGGGAGGCGGCGGCAGTTGGGAACAAATCGCGCGTGTGCTGACCACGCTGGCGCCGCTGCTGTTATGCAGCGCGGGTCTCATTTACACCTTTACTGCCGGACTGTATAACCTCGGCGTCGAAGGGCAGATCACCGTTGGCGCGATTGCGACTTCGTTGGTGATTCGCACCTTTCAGCCAGATGGCGCGCTCGAAAACACATTGTCGCCCGTGATGACTATGACGTTGGCGATTTTGGCGGGCATGCTCGGCGGCGCGCTGTGGGGCATGCTTGCGGGTGTGCTCAATGTGTTTGGACGTATCAGCGAAATCTTCGCGGGGCTGGGTCTCAACTTTATGGCGCAAGGTCTGGCCATCTTTTTGATCTTTGGTCCATGGAAACGTCCGGGCGTGGCTTCGATGAGCGGCACGCAACCTTTTGATGAGTCGCTGTGGTTGCCTGCGATAGGCAACACCGAGCTGACTCCAGTTGCGCTTGTGCTCAGCGGTCTCGCGCTCATCATTACGCTCATCATCATCCGCAATACACATTTTGGGTTGCGGCTGCGCGCGGTTGGTCGCAATCTACGCGCGTCGTATGTGCTTGGCATTCCAGCCACGCGCCAATTGCTCAGTGCATTTGCGATCTGCGGCGCGCTCGCGGGCATCGCCGGTGCGCTGCAAGCGATGGCGGTGTTTCATCGCATGATCCCGAGCATCAGCAGCAATCTCGGATTTTTAGCGCTCATGGTTGTCATGTTGGTGAATTACAACCCAGCTTACATTTTGCCTATCGCTTTCTTCTTCAGCTTCCTCAATATCGGTGCGCTGCGGCTACCGAGCGACCTCAAAATTGAATCGGCGCTCGCGGGCGTGATCCAAGGCGTGCTGGTGCTATTTGCATTGCTCGGTCGCGGCATGAGCGAACGCTTTGGCAAAGCAATTAAGAATTAGAAATTACGAATTAAGAATTGCCCATTCGTAATTCTTAATTCGTAATTCATATTCTCACCACCGCTGCCGCCCATGTCAGCCCTGCGCCAAAGGTGACCAACAGCAGATTTTGTCCTGCGCGCACGCGACCCTCAGCCATCGCCTCCGACAGCGCTATCGGGATCGTCGCGGCGGATGTGTTGCCATAGCGCTCGATGTTGATAACAAATTTTGACAGCGGCAGTCGCATGCTCTCCGCCGCCGCCTCGATGATGCGCAAATTGGCTTGATGCGGCACGATCCAATTCACCTGATCGAGTGTGATGCCCGCCTGACCGAGCGCTGCCTCGCTGGCAGTCTTGATGATGCGCGTCGCAAACTTAAACACTTCGCGTCCATTCATACGGATGTAATGCTCGTCGCCCTCGAGCGTAGTGGCATCGGTTGGCTTGGCTGAGCCGCCGGCTGGCACGACGATATGATGCCCCTGACTGCCGTCCGACCCAAGCGTAAATCCAAGCACGCCGCGCGCCTCATTCACCGCGCTCAGCACCACCGCGCCCGCGCCGTCGCCAAATAGCACACACGTGTTGCGATCTTTCCAATTTGTAAAGCGGCTGAGGGTCTCCGCGCCGATCACCAGCACATGCCGATATGCGCCCGACGCGATAAATTGGTGCGCGGTGCACAGCGCATACACAAAGCCCGTGCAACCTGTGGTCAGCACAAAACCCGCCGCACGATCCGCGCCGAGTGCGTGTTGAATTTGGCTTGACACGGGTGGAGTCAGATAGTCGGGCGTCGAGGTCGCCACGATGATGAGATCCAGCTCGCGCGCGTCGAGCTGCGCATGGCTCAGCGCCATCTCGCTTGCGCGAATAGACATACTGCCGGTCGTCTCATCGGACGCGAGGATACGCCGCTCGCGGATGCCACTGCGTTGGATGATCCATTCGTCGCTGGTGTCCACCATGCGCATGAGGTCGGCGTTGGTGAGCACGCGCGACGGCACATAGTGACCGACGCCGGCGATATGACTGTGGGGCATGTGTTTGATTGTAATGATCTCGCAAAAACTATCAATCCCCCTGTCATTTTTGACAGTGCGCCACGCGCGCAAATTGCCTACAGTCAAGCCACATTCACAAGGAGCAAAAAAAATGAATAGATACGAATACAAAGTAGTGTTTGCAGATTTGCGTGGTCGCGTGTCGGTCGAGGGCGATGAGACATTGATCCAAGATGGTGAGCGCATGACCGCATTTGCGCGGCGCTATCTCAATGAGCTTGGCACCAAAGGTTGGGAGTTGGTGGGTCTGCAACCGCAACCGATGGGCGCGGCGTTTCACATTTTTAAGCGCGCGCTCGCCGAAGGTCAAGCGCCCGAGCCCGCCAAACCCATTGAAAAACCCGAGAAGAAACCCGCGCCATAAATCGGTTGTGGTTGAATTGCCCTATAAATTCCGATTTAGAGGCATACAAAAATGAAGATTGGCATATTAGGTTCTGGCAATGTGGCGCAGACGCTGGCGCAGGGTTTTGCCAAGCAGGGTCATGAGGTGATGGTCGGCACACGTGATGCTCAAAAGCTCGCAGATTGGGCGAAGCAAAATCCGAACGTGAAGATTGCTACGTTTGACCATGCCGCACAACACGGCGAGGTTCTCGTGCTTGCTGTCAAAGGCGCTCATGCGGTGGATGCGTTGCGCTTGGTTCAAGCGACGCACTTGGCGGGCAAAACCATCATTGACGCTACCAACCCGATCAAAGAAGCGCCGCCGACCCATGGCGTGTTAAATTTCTTTACGAGCTTGGATGAGTCACTGATGGAGCGACTACAACGCGAGTTTTCAACGGCGCATTTTGTGAAGGCGTTTAACTCAGTAGGCGCGAGTCGCATGATCCAACCACAATTCAAAGAAGGAAAGCCGACGATGTTTATTTGTGGCAATGATGCAAATGCTAAAAATGTCGTTAGCAAAATTTTGGATCAATGTGGCTGGGAGACTGCCGACATGGGTCAGGCTGAGGCGGCGCGCGCCATCGAACCGCTTTGCATGCTATGGTGCATTCCGGGATTCTTACGCAATGAATGGACACATGCCTTCAAATTGCTGAGATAAATTTTTAGAGAGACAAACTTGACGATCCAGTCAGTCGAAGTGCTAACGGATGTGATCGAGGACGTGCTATCGCGCGCACTCGATCGCATCCGACGCGTCGAGGCGGCGTTGGCTGCCAACTCTGCCGAGGCGCACGAGTTGGCGGTCGCGCGGCGTCTGATCGAGAGTGCGGTGAATGTGGCACGCAGCCAAGCCACAGCCGCACAAGAGGGCGACGCGCGCTATGACGCGACGGGCGGCGAGTTTCAATTGGCACCGCAACCGCTGACCGCCCGCGAAGAAGAAGTGCTGCAACTGATGGCGCGTGGCTTGCGAAACAAAGATATCGCGCAGGCGCTCAATGTGTCTGAGCGCACCGCCATTTTTCACGTTGGCAACGTCATCGCCAAGCTCGGCGCCGACAGCCGCTCAGAGGCAGTGCACCTCGCGCGCAAACACAGGCTGATCGAGTGATGTTGTGACTAGCGTCATTCTGAGTGAGCAAAGCGAGCGAAGAATCTCTCACACTTCAATTTGTGCATTAGAGATTCTTCGGCTCTATGAGCCTCAGAATGACGAATCAATGACCGTTGCCCCGGACTCACTCACATCTAGCGCCCAGTAGCGTGCGCGCAAGCCCGCACCCGCAAATGCGCGTTGCATGGCTGCGCCGATTGCCTCGTGCTGATTGCGCGCAAATGCAATCATGCCGGGTCCAGCCCCGCTTAGCGCAACAGCGATTGCGCCTGCATCGAGCGCAGCTTGTTTTGCGGCTATCGCGCCCGGCACAATCTTCATTCGATAGGGCTCATGGATGCGGTCGCCCATCGCGCGCGCGAGCAGCGCATCGTCCGCGTTGCGCAACGCCTCGACGATCAGCATGGCGCGTCCGATGTTGTAAATGGCATCTGCGCGCGAATAATTTTGCGGCAAAACACCGCGCGCGGCTGTTGTCAAAAAATCAAACTCAGGCACACACACGACTACGCGCATTGGCGGCGTCGGCACGCGATGCACAATCGGTGCACCCTCAGCCGATGACACGATGATGAGACCGCCCATCAATGC
>CAZVQE010000120.1:0-1271 GCA_964628875.1 uncultured Anaerolineae bacterium | reverse complement strand
ATCGTCTCGACCGTCACCCGACGCGCATCGCCGTCGCCGCGCTCGCTCAGCTCAAACGTATTCCACAAATTCAACGCGATGCCAAGACAGTCAAAACCGGGTCCGAGATTTGCTGACGTGGCTGGCACGCGCACAACAATTTTTTTCATCAGATCACTTTGAGGAGATCATCAATGCGCGGCTCGATGGTGATCGGCGCGGCGATGCCTTTGATGGCGGTGTCGGGATCTTTGAGCCCGTGGCCCGTCAGCACGCATACAACGCGCTTGCCGCGTAGATTGATCTTTTTCTCTCGAATCGCGCGCGCCATGCCCGCGAGTCCTGCCGCTGAGGATGGCTCGCAAAAGATGCCCTCAAGTCGAGCAACATTGCGATACATCGTCAGAATCTCAGCATCACTGACGGCGGTGATATGTCCGTCCGATTCATCCAGCGCCACGACCGCCTCGCGCCAACGCGCAGGGTTGCCGATACGAATGGCAGTAGCAATCGTCTCTGGATGTTCAATGATGTGCCCGCGCACGATGGGGGCGCTGCCCTCAGCTTGTGCGCCGAGCAACTGCGGCGATTTGGTGCTGATGCCATCGCGCTGATACTCTTGGAATCCGAGCCAATACGAGGTGATGTTGCCCGCGTTGCCGACTGGCAGCGCCAGCCAATCTGGCGCGTCGCCCAGAACATCTACGATCTCAAATGACGCGGTTTTTTGACCTTGCACGCGTGCGGGGTTGATCGAGTTTACGAGCGAGATCGGCGCGCGCTCAGATGCCTCGCGCACCATGCGCAATCCATCATCAAAATTGCCATTGATCGAGATGACCTGCGCGCCATAGCTCAGCGCGCCCGCCAACTTGCCTGCGGCGATCTTGCCATCGGGCACCAGCACGACGCATTTGAGACCGGCGCGCGCAGCGTAGGCGGCAGCGCTGGCGGCGGTGTTGCCTGTGCTGGCGCAAATAACCGTTTGAGCGCCATCGGCGACGGCTTGAGTCATCGCGGTGGTCATACCGCGATCCTTAAATGAGCCAGTCGGATTTGCGGCTTCAAACTTGATAAACAGTTCAAATTCGCCTGTGCCTTGCGCGATCTTATGCGCGAGTCGTTGGGCGGGGATGAGTGGTGTGTTTCCTTCGAGCAGCGTGATCGGCTCTACGTTCTTCGCAATGTTGATGCGGTCACGATATGCGCGTATCACGCCATGCCACGAGGCTTTTGCATTTGGCATAGCCGCGCCATTATAAGAGGTCAGCAACGGCTCAAAGGCTAGGCGC
>CAZVQE010000119.1:0-7342 GCA_964628875.1 uncultured Anaerolineae bacterium | reverse complement strand
GGTCCGACGATGCCCTTTTCTTCCATCTCTTCGATAATGCGCGCTGAGCGGGTGTAGCCGATGCGTAGGCGGCGCTGTAACAACGAGATTGAGGCTTTGCCTTGTAATCGCACGGTGGCGACTGCCTCATCAAACATCGAGTCCGATGAGCCCCACTTTGATTTGCCACCTTCGCCGCTGGCTTGACCGTCGCCCAAAATCTCATTCTGCCAAGATGTGCCTGCGTTGTTTGGCAAGCCCGATTCATCCATCGGCGCGCTGGCAATCGGCAGCTTCATTTGCGTGGCAACCACCACATCTGACACCGCCGTCGCGCCCGCCACTTGCGCGCGCCAGTGTCGCACTACGCGCTGAATCTCTTTGTCCGACAAGAAACATCCTTGCGCGCGTTGCGGCGCAGGCTGATCGGGTGTCATGACAAGCATGTCACCACGTCCGAGTAATTTTTCGGCGCCGGGCTGATCTATGATGACGCGCGAGTCTACGCTCGAGGCTACGGTAAATGCGATACGCGCAGGGAAGTTGGCTTTGATTAACCCCGTGACAACATCCACGCTCGGACGCTGCGTCGCAAGAATCAAATGGATGCCGGTTGCGCGCGCCATTTGCGCGAGGCGGCAGATCGTCTTTTCGGTTTCGTCGGGCGACAGCATCATCAGGTCAGCTAGCTCATCAATGATGACCACGATATAAGGCAGTTTCTTCAGGTCGCTCTCGACAGCCGGTTTATCAGCGCTGTTTGATTTTTGTTGCTCGGCGACTTTTGTGTTGTAGTCCACGATGTTGCGCGCGCCATGCTTTGCAAAGTTGCGATAGCGCCGATCCATCTCGCCTGTGACCCATTTCAGCACGGCGGTGACTTGCTCGAGATCAACCACCACCGGCGCAATCAAATGTGGAATGCCGTTGTAGCCCGTCAGTTCGACACGCTTTGGGTCCACCATCAAAAAGCGCAAATCCTCAGGCGAGTTGTTAATCAGCAGCGCAGTGATGATCGAATTGACGCACACCGATTTGCCTGAGCCGGTCGTGCCAGCGATCAACATGTGCGGCATGATCGTGAGATCGGCGGTCACCGGATGTCCGCTCACGTCTTCGCCCAAGCCAAGTCGCAAACGCGTCTTGCGAGCCAAATTCTCATAGGCGTCGCTCTCCATCACATCACGCAAACTGACGAGCGCCGTCTCACCGTTTGGCACCTCGATACCGACGTAGCCTTTGCCGGGCACAGGCGCCTCGACGCGAATGCGCGGCGCCGCGAGCGACAGCGCAAGGTCATCCGACAGCGCGGCGATGCGGCTGACTTTGACTTTGACCTGCTTGCCGTTTTTCATCTCGACAAAACCCGGCTCGACGCAAAACTGTGTGATGGTCGGACCGGGATTGACCTCGACGACTTTGGCAGGCACGCCAAACGACAGCAACGTGTCCTCAATCGTGTGCGCGCGACTGCGCAAATCGTCCTCGCCGCGCGAGACTTGTTTGCCGACCTCGAGCATCTCAGGCACTTCGGGCAGTTTCCATTCGCGCGCGGGTTCGCTCATCAGCGCGCTCTGCATCGCAGGTCGCGGCGCAATTGCCTCGCTGCCCTCGCCAATGATGCGTGGCTGCGGCGCTTTTTGTGTGTTGATGGGCGCAACTTGTGTTGCTGGTTTTGCGGCTACGGATGGAGCAGGGCGTGTGTTCTGATTTGCATTTGTGCCTGCCAGCTTGTTGCGCATATTTTGAATGGCGCTCGGCGCGGGGTCAGGCTCTTGATCATCGCGGATAAATGCGCGCGAAGTTTTGGCGGGTGCGGCTTTGGGGCGACGCGTGTTGATAACCATGTCATCGTCGCCGTCATCTCGATCACCGATAAATTTTGGATCGCTGCGCGGCACGATCACACGTTCGGCGTTGTCACCGACTTTTTCGCGGCGTTCGCCACGCAGCTGAGCGATCAGGCTTTGCGCGCTGACGATGATTTGAGCAATCGAGCGCGAGCTGACGAGCGTAAATGCCAACAGCCACATTGCCAGCAGTGCCGCAACTGCGCCAAGCTCGCCCAGTCCGCGCAAAATCTCGGCAATGATGCGACCCAATTCGCCACCTGCTGTGGCGATGAGGTGCA
Organism: uncultured Anaerolineae bacterium; assembly: GCA_964628875.1. Taxonomy (GTDB): domain Bacteria; phylum Chloroflexota; class Anaerolineae; order J036; family Brachytrichaceae; genus AQU-03. The sequence goes on along the minus strand of CAZVQE010000119.1, from coordinate 5,232 downwards.
GCGTCGCCAGCGCTGTGACAAACCCAAGCAACAACCCAAATAGGCGGCTGATCGGCGGGCGCGGGTGCGTGTCGCCAAATCGGTGCCACAGTAGATACGCGCCAATTGCAATTAACAACAACGGCAACAACAACGTGCCATAGCCAAACAATGTGTTGAGTGCGCCGATCCATGCGCCACTCAACGTGCCGCTACCGCCATTTGAAAACCACGCAAATAGCGTCACCATACCAAGCAGCGCAAGTAGCACGCCGACAATATCCATGCGCTGATCAAAGGTCAGCAACGGTGGTTGTGGTACTGACTTGGGAGCGGGTTTGCTGCGGCTGGTTTTTGCGGTTTTGGCTTTGCCGTTTTTGCCGCTGCTGCGTGCGAAAAATTTCATACTAAACAGATGTTCTATTTTAACGCGGATAAGTTGTGACAGATCAGGTTATGCTCAAAGTTAAAAAGCCAATGTGTCATTCTGAACGTAGCGAAGCGGAGTGAAGAATCACTGTGAATTGCAGTCGAAGCGATTTGCAATTGTAGGGATTCTTCGTCGCGCTATCGCGCTCCTCAGAATGACTTCGGGTGAGGTTGTTTGATTACAGCCATCGAGTAAAATATGCGCACAAGTTCATTCACATACTGACGCGGAATTTAAGTAGATCGAACAATGTCATGTGCAGCGAGCTGGCGGACGGTGCGAGCCAGCCATGAGGCAAGATCGAATTGGAACCGCCGAATGTGACGGCAGCGCGACCGAGATCCGGCGCAAGAGTGGAGTGCGTTTGACACGCGCTCAACTGAGGTGGCACCACGATTGACCCACTCGTCCTCAGATCGCAGGACGGGTGTTTTTGTTTTTCGATATATGTGCAAGGAGTGAAATGAGTAAAAAATCGGTTTTATCGTGTATTCAGCCAACGGGTGAGCTGCACATCGGCAACTACTTTGGCGCGCTCAAAAATTTTGTCAAGCTACAAGATGACTATCGCTGCGTGTATGGCGTGGTTGATCTGCATGCGATGACGATGCCTTACGAGCCAGCCCAGCTCAAAAAGAATACCGAACAGTTGTATGTGGACATGATGGCGGCAGGGCTCGACCCACAGCGCAGCATTTTGTTTGTGCAATCGCTCGTGCCAGAGCATGCAGAATTGCATTGGATTTTTAGCTGTGTGTGTAGCTATGGCGACCTCACGCGCCAAGCGCAATTCAAAGACAAATCAGATCAGCTTGGCGAGGGCGAATTTATCTCAGCTGGATTGTTTAACTACCCGGTGTTGCAAGCCGCCGACATCTTGATCTATCGCGCCGATTATGTGCCAGTCGGCAAAGATCAAGAGCAGCATCTCGAGCTGTCGCGCGAGATCGTGCGCCGCTTCAATATGCGCTTCGGCGATTATTTCCCTGAGCCTGCCATGTTGGCGACTGAGACGCCCAAAGTGTTGTCGCTGGCTGACCCGACCAAAAAGATGAGCAAGAGCTACGGCGAAAAACACGTCGTGGGTTTGTTTGCTGATGAAAAGGAGATTCGCGCGCGTGTGCGTAGCGCCGTGACCGATACGGGTGAATCAAACAGCGACCAACTCAGCGCAGGCGTTGAAAATCTATTGGGGCTGTTGGTGGCATGCGGCAAGCCAGACATCGCGGCAAGCTTCCGCAATGATTACGCCAGCGGCAACCGCAAATACGCGCCGCTCAAAGATGCAGTTTCAGATGCTTTGGTGGAATTGATCACGCCGATGCGCGAACGCCGCGCTGCGATCATGAAAGACCGCGACGCCGTCAAACGCCAAATGCACGAAGGCAGCGAGCAGGCGCGTGCCATCGCCGCCGAGACATTGCGCGACGTGCGCAAGTTGGTCGGGCTGCCTAAGCGTTAGAGGCAGTGAGCGGGTGAAGAGGTGAGCGTGTGATTTGTCAATGGCTCACCCTTTCACCCGATCAACCCATCATCAGTTATCCTACGTATCATGGCAAATGCACACGCACGTGTGAACATCGGCACACAACGCTATAAAACCGATGTCAGTATTAGACAATTTAACTTTGTGATTGACGAGCCGCCAGAGGCAGACGGGCAAGACCTAGGACCTACGCCCGCTGAGTATTTGGCGGCTGCGCTCGGTGGCTGCACAGCAGTCACTATGAAGATGTACGCACAACGCAAAGGCTGGGACTTGCAAAACGTCGAAGTCAAAGTGGATGTAGATTGGCGCGCCAACCCGCAACACGTCGCACGCCAAATCACAATGAGCGGCAATCTGACACAAGAGCAACGCGACCGCTTGCGTCAAATCGCTGATGCTTGCCCCGTTCACAAGCTACTGCAAAACCCAATCACGGTCGAGACGACCCTCGCCTAAAAAAATTTGGACGCGGATTTGCATGATTGTCAGGATTTATTTCTATCCTTCAAATCAGGTTCATCCGCGTCCAATCATCCAAGCTCGCGCGTCATGATGAGCGCATCTTCGCCGTCTTTGTAATAGCGCTTGCGGCGCCCCACCTCTGCCAGCAAAAATTTGTGATAGAGCGCAATCGCCGCCGCGTTGCTTGCGCGCACTTCGAGTGTGATGAGTATTGCTTTGCGCTGAATGGCCTCTGCAACAAGCGCGCGCATCAATTTCTCACCGACGCCTGCACGGCGCGCGCGTGATTCCACCACGATATTCATCACATGCGCTTCGTCCACCAACATGCGCAGCCACGCAAAGCCGATCACCACATCAACATCAGACGCGACGATGAGCGTATTTTGTGCGTCGCCGAGCGCGTGTTGATATTCGGTGAATGGCAAATGCTGTGTTTCATCGAGCCGTGCGATATCGTGCAGCTCGTGCGCTTGTGCGTTGCGGATGCTGAGTGTCATGTCGCGGGCGGATAAATGGGCGCCAGTGTTTGCGCGTTGTCCACATCGCCGCGGCACCAACGCGCATACGCTACATCCGCCAATGCCGCCGCTCGGCGCATATTTGACGCAGGCGCGGCGACTCGGGTGAGCACATCCGGCACAAAGGCAACAGGCACGTCGCCGCACACAAATGCGGGTTTGCCGTTGTTGATGAGCGCGCTCAGAGCCTCATTCGCCACCAACTGAAAATCACGCGCACCAATGTAATTGCCACTGCCGTCGTTGTGATAGGTGCGCAGTGCTACGCGCTTGCGACCCGCCTCGATGAGTGTGTGAATGGGCGCGCTGATTGTTGTAGGTTGTGCGGCGATCAAGACGTCAAACGCATTGACGCCAATCAACGCGAGATTTTCATTGGCGACCGCCATGCCTTTGGCAATGGCCAATCCGCAGCGTACACCCGTAAACGAACCCGGACCTAACGCCACAGCCACTGCGCCGATCTGTTCGGGCGCGATTCCACACTGCGTCATCATCGTGTGAATGGTCTTGCTGACGGCAGCAGTGTGATGGCGGTCGGTCTCCCAGCTCATCTCGGCGCGTGTGACCTGCGCGTCGCGCATGGCGATGCTGCTGCGGCGCGTGCAGGTGTCAATCGCTAATAAGATCGGCGTGTTTGTCATTTTCGTAGCACGACGATCATGCGCTCAGAGTTGTCGGATGAATCCAGCGGCGGCGGTGGCAAGAGCATATTGCCAAACCACCACGTCTGCGTGAATGCGCCACTTAGATCAATTAATGCGCGCAGCTCTTGCGCCAGATACCAACGATGTGAATGATGATGCTCGACGACGCGCGTAGGTTGCCCCTCCGTATGGATGGTCAATCGGGTCGTCACCAGCCATTGCTGAGTGACCCAGTCATATGGATCCTCGTCCGAGCCAAACAATACATCTACTTTTGTGAATGGGGCATGCTCAAATAGCAGCGTGTCGGTTGAGCGCGATGTCCATGTGTTTGGGAGGTTGTCGCGCCCCAATGTAGAAGGATGCGCCATCTCAATCACAAAGATGCCGCCATCTACGAGGTTGGCTGCGACAGCGCGTAGATGCTGTACGACTTGCTCGTTAGTGACCAGATGCGACAGACTCTCCATCAGATTTGCCGCAAGCGCGACTGGGCGCGCGAGCTGATAATCGCAAATGTCAGCTTGCGCCAACTCAATGTTTGTGTTTGCGCGCGCGGCGCATTCTTGCGCGTATTCGACCATATCGGCGGATAGATCAACGCCGACGCCGCGCCAGCCGCGTTTTGCAAATTCTTGCGCGTGTCGCGCCGGGCCGCACGCCAATTCAACAAAGCTACGTGCATGGGGCGAAACCGCGCCGAATGTGCGCAGACACCACTCTAAAAAATCACACTCCTGTGAAAAATTACGATCACTAAACGCAATGTCGTAGGCCAATGCGTTGCGGTAAAACTCAGGCGAACTCATACACGGCAATTGTAAATACAATTCACAGCATGCGCATCGTTATCAAATTTGGAACCAGCACGCTCACAGCAGATACGCCACGCCTCAACAAGCGGCGCATGTTGCATGTTGCGCAACAGATCACGCGCATCATTGAGCAAGGTGTCGAGGTTGTGGTCGTGTCATCCGGCGCGATGGCTGCGGGCCGTGAGCAACTCAGCATCACGCCATCGCAAAAGCCAAAGAAGCCCTCGGCGCAGATGCCATTCAAACAAATGCTCGCGGCAGTCGGACAAACGCATCTGATGTTGGCGTGGGAACAAGTGTTTGGCATGTTTGAAAAGCGCGTGGCGCAGGTGCTGCTGACGCGCGAAGACTTGCATGATCGGCATCGCTATCTCAACGCGCGCAACACGCTCGAAGAGATATTGCAGCACGGTATTGTGCCGATCATCAATGAAAACGACGCGGTGGCGACTGAGGAGATACGCGTCGGCGACAACGACAATCTATCGGCGCTCGTTGCTAACGTGGTGGATGCTGACTTGTTGCTGATATTGACCGACCAACAAGGTTTATTTACGGCTGACCCGCGCAAAGACCCACACGCAAAGTTGATCGAGCAAGTGACACGCATTGATGACGACTTGCGGGCGATAGCGGGCGCGTCAAAGAGCGGGCTCGGCGTTGGCGGCATGACCACCAAATTACAAGCGGCTGAGCTTGCCATGCGCTCGGGTATCACAACCGTGCTGGCGCATGGCGCGCGCGACGACGTGATCTCTGATGTGGCGAATGGCGCGCGCGTCGGCACAAAATTTTTGCCATCTGCCAGTCACGTCGAAAGCCGCAAACGCTGGATTTTGTCGGAGGCGGTGCGTGGCGAGATCATTGTGGATGCAGGCGCGGCGCGGGC
>CAZVQE010000118.1:3576-7385 GCA_964628875.1 uncultured Anaerolineae bacterium | reverse complement strand
ATCGCGGGCAACCCGTGGAAGAACTGGCTGTTTGTGCGAGTGGACACTGATGCGGGTGTGCATGGCATCGGCGAAGCCACACTCAATGGCTTTTGCAAAACGGTGGAAGCGGCTGTGCATGAACTCAAACGATTTGTAATCGGGCAAAACCCGTTTGATGTCGAAATGCACGCGCTCAAGTTGTTTCGTGAGGTGTACTCGGACGGCGGTCAGATACACGGCGCGGCGCTCAGCGGCATCGAGTTTGCGTGCTATGACATCATGGGCAAAGTGACGCAACAGCCTGTGTTTAATTTGATCGGCGGGCGATGTCACACCAAGCTCCGCGCGTATGCCAATGGTTGGTATCGTGGTCCACGCACGCCCGAGAGCTTTCACGAAAAAGCCAAAGCCGTCGTCGCCAAAGGTTACACCGCGCTCAAGTTTGATCCGTTTGGCTCGGCGTGGCGTGCGGTGGATATCCAAGATTTTGATTTGGCGATTGACATCATCGCAGCGGTGCGTGACGCGGTCGGTCCAAATGTGGATGTGCTTGTCGAAGGGCACAACCGCTTTAGCGTGCATACGGCGTTGCAATTTGCCGAGGCGATGGCGAAGTACAAGCCGACTTGGTTTGAGGCGCCGGTGCCTCCGCAGCGCATCAGTAGCATGGTCGAGATTGCGCGCCGCAGCCCCGTGCCGATTGCGTGCGGTGAGGATTATTACTGCCGCGAGCAATTTAGCGAATTGCTGCAGCACGATGCCGTTCACATGATCCAACTTGAGCCGCAGTTTATGGGGCTGACCGCGTCAAAGCAGGTCTGCGCGATGGTGCATGCGTTTAATGGCGTGACCGCGCCGCATAGCGCGCAGGGACCGCTGTGTTCGGTAGTGTGTGCGCACCTCAACACCGCCACGCCAAATTTTTTCATCCACGAGATTTTTGACGATTTCAATGCAGATTGGAGTCGCGATGTTTTGACTAACCCGATCAAGGTCGTAGATGGCTACATCGAGGTGGATGACAGTCGCATCGGTTGGGGCTGTGACCTAAATTACGATGAGATCGCCAAGCACCCGTATCAACCTGAAAATTATTTGCCGCTCTTTCGCAGTGGATGGGAAAAGCGCGAATCGGTGAAGTAAGCGTTTAGTTTTTTAGTCAAAAAAACAAATCATGAAAATTACAAAAGTCAGAGCTATCTTGACCGCGCCTGAGGGAATCGGGCTTGTTGTTGTCAAAGTCGAGACCGACCAACCCGGGTTGTATGGCGTCGGTTGCGCCACTTATACACAGCGCGCATCTTTGGTTGCGCAGTGTGTGTCGGAGTATTTTGAACCGCTGTTGCGTGGGCGCGATGTCGCAAACATCGAAGACCTGTGGCATGTGATGCAAAACAACAGCTATTGGCGCAATTCTGCCGTGCAAAATAACGCCATCAGCGGCGTTGATATGGCGTTGTGGGACATCAAAGGCAAAGTCGCCAATATGCCCGTGTACGATCTGCTCGGCGGCAAATGCCGCGAAGCTGCCATGGTCTATCGTCACGCGGATGGACGCGATCATCAAGAGGTGCTTGACAATGTGTTGCGCTATGTGGATGGTGGCGCCAAAGCTGTGCGCATCCAAATGGGCGGCTATGGCGGACGCATCAAAGAGATGAGCAAGCGCAACTCGCGACCAACCAAAGGCGCGGCGCAAGCCACTGACCGCATGCGCAAGATTGACAACCCAACTAGTCAATTTCCCGGCGCATATTACGACCCTGATGTTTATGCGCGCTCCATTCCGCCGTTGTTTGACTTTGTGCGCGGCAAAATTGGTTTTGAGCTGCATCTATTGCACGACATCCATGAGCGCATTCCGCCGATTGACGCCATTCGCCTTGCAAAGGCGCTTGAGCCATATCGCTTGTTCTTCCTCGAAGACCCGCTTGCGCCCGATCAGATTGAGTGGTTCCGCCGATTGCGCGATCAGTGCGCGACGCCGATTGCGATGGGCGAGCTATGGAATAACCCACTTGAGTGGCGACCGCTGATCGCTGAACAGTTGATTGATTTTGTGCGCAGTCACATCTCGCAGATCGGCGGCATCACCCCTGCGCGCAAGATGGCAGCGCTGGCGGAGAGCTTTGGCGTGCGCACGGCGTGGCACGGTCCCGGCGATGTCTCGCCCGTCGGTCACGCCGCCAATCTGCATCTCGATCTGGCATGCCACAACTTTGGCATTCAAGAGGTCATCAACTTTAGCGAGCCATTGATCGAAGTATTTCCGGGTTGTCCTCAGCTGCGCGATGGCATGCTATGGGCAAATGACAAACCCGGCTTAGGCATTGACATTGACGAAAAGAAAGCCGCGAAGTATCCGATTCCAAAAACAGGCGGTCAATTTGTTGACGGCGTGCTGATCTGGACTCAGGCGCGATTCCCCGACGGCACGCAGTGGACGCCGTAGAGTAGTAGAAAGTGCAAAGTGAAAAGTTGAAAGCAATGAGCAATGAGTTGCTCAGTAACTGAAAACCGATAACTGAAAACCAAAAACAAAAATGATACAGACAAAAGATATCACCCGACCGGATAAAAAAATAATCGAAGCGCTCAAAGAGATCGGCACTGCCACAGCCGCAGGCGAGCTAAACCGACTCGGCGTCAAAAATGTGCATATGCAAGGTCCATACACATGGTCGCCCGGCGCGGTCATCTGCGGACCTGCGCTGACACTTCAATTTATGCCAAAGCGCGAAGACCTCTATGGCACCGACGAATACTCCGACCCTGAGAAGCAATTGCACCGCCACTGTCTCTATCACACGCAACCCGGTGACATCGTTGTCGTGGATGCGCGCGGCGATATGCTCAGCGGTGTGTTTGGCGAGATGATGCTGACTTACTTCAAGGGGCGCGGTGGAGCAGGGCTAGTCGTGGACGGCTGTATTCGCGATTACACGCACTGCAAGAGCCTCGGGTTACCGATGTGGCTGCGCGGTGTCACGCCAAATTTTCATACGCAAACGGGATTGATGCCATTTGCGGTTAACGAGCCGATCTCGTGCGGCAACGTGCTCGTGATGCCCGGCGACATCATTGTGGCGGATGACGATGGTGCGATTGTTGTTCCTGTCAAATTGGCGCCTGAGCTGGTCAAAAAAGCCAGCGAACACAGCGAGTGGGAAGTGTTTAGTCGCATGAAGTTGGCTGAAGGCGGCGACCTGCGCAAATACTATCCGCTGCGCGAAGACGCACGCGCCGAGTATGAGGCGTGGAGAGCCAAGCAAAGCAAGAAGAAATCTGCGAAGAAGAAATAGGACACACAACCTCTAATTGATAAAAAGCTCAACAGAAATGTTGAGCTTTTTCTTGCGCTATAATTATTTCCGAAATGGAAATATTCCGTTTTGAAAATGAAATTGCCATCCACAATATCGGACAAGAGAGTTGACCAAGCCGTAGCGGCGATCCAACGCCTGACACGTAGCCGCGCCAAACTCAAGACAGTGATGCCTGAGGACGTGCGCATCATGAAGACCAAGCTCGCGGGCTTGGATCAAAGCATGTTTGAGGTGGTCTTTGCGTTAGGTGCCATTTTGGGGAATGGCGCTGCATCAATGGGTGAGATCAGCCGCACTCTTGACGTGCCACTCAGCACAGCCACGCGCACGGTAGATTGGTTTGTTGAGAATGGCTATGCCGCCCGATCCACTGACCCCGTAGATCGGCGAGTCGTGCGTGTGGCGCTAACCCCCGCGGGCGAAAAAATTTATGCAGCAACGCAAGCATTTTTGCGCAAACGCGTCGAAACTATTTTGAGTGAATTTACACCGCGGGAGTGC
>CAZVQE010000118.1:0-3566 GCA_964628875.1 uncultured Anaerolineae bacterium | reverse complement strand
TACATCACGTGAATGTGACACATTTGTAAAACTTGTCAACAAAATCGTTGATGTGCTTGAAGCCGAAACAAAAAAGGAGAAAGCTAAGTGAATCGTTTGATTGCGCTCATGCGCAAGGAATTTACACATATGCGGCGTGATCGGCGCACCCTGATGGTGATCTTTTTTATGCCGATCTTGCAGTTGCTGTTGTTGGGCTACGCCGCAAATACCGATGTGCGCAATGTGCCGACGGCGGTATTTGATCAGGACAACAGCAAAGCAAGCCGCGCCTTGCTCGCGGCGTATCGCTCGACGGGTTATTTTTCGCTTGACTTTGTCGCAGACAACATCCAAGACATCAATGATCTGATTTCATCGGGTCGTGCCAAAGTCGGCGTTGTGATTCCGCCTGACTACGATGCCGATATTGCTGCGGGTCGCCAAGCGCAAGTGGCTGTGTTGATTGATGGCAGCGACCCGACGGTGGCGCAGACCGCATTATCAGCGGCGACGCTCGTCGGGCAGTCTCAAGGCGCGACCCTGCGCCTACAACAGCTTGCCGCCAAAGGCGCAAATACAAGCGGTGCGGCGGTTGCGCCAATTGATACGCGCACACGCGTGTTATTCAATCCTGATCTACTCAGCGCCTACAACATGGTGCCGGGACTAATTGCGACGATCTTGTCCATCACGACGACCATGCTCACCTCGTCTTCCATTGTCAAAGAGCGCGAGCGTGGCACCATCGAGCAACTCATCGTCACGCCGATACGCAACTGGGAGCTTGTGATTGCCAAAATCGCGCCGTATGTCATTGTCGAAATGCTAGATGTCGTGTTAATTATTCTGGTTGGGACATTGTGGTTCGGCGTTCCAATCCGCGGCAGCTTGTTAACGCTGTTTGCGCTGACTGGTTTATTTTTGTTGCCAAATCTTGGCATCGGGCTGCTGATCTCAACAGTGGCGCGCAGCCAGCAACAGGCGCAAATGATGGCTCAATTTTTGATGATGCCATCCATGATGCTCACAGGTTATTTCTTTCCGATTGCTGCGTTGCCGCCAGCATTGCAATTTGTCAGCAAACTGTTGCCGCTCACTTATTTTCTAGTGATCGTGCGCAGTGTCATTGTCAAAGGCACAACTGTGGAATTGCTGATGCCACAAATAATCTCACTCAGCGTATTCGCGGTGTTGCTGCTTGGTTTAGCCGCATTGCAATTTCGCAAACGCCTCGACTGACCTCACAAACTTGTAAATAAATTTTTTTAATCTCATGATGAAATCAAAATCACTTATTCTCATTTTGTCGCTCATGCTAATGTGTTGTAGCGCAGTTCAAAATCTGACTGGCACATCAACCTCAAATGGCGCGCTGACCGGCTCTGGCACCATAGAGGCACGCCAAGTCAATATTGCCCCAGAGATCGGCGGGCGTATCATGCAAATTGGTGTCGAGCAAGGCAAGACACTCAACGCTGGCGACCTCCTAATCAAGCTCGACGACGCATCATTGCAAGCACAGCTTGATCAAGCCAAAGCCGCAGTGCAAACGGCACAAGCCAACTATGATTTGCTCGCGGCGGGTCCGACAGCAGAGCAATTGCGCCAAGTGCAGGCTGCGGTGCAGATTGCAGAGGCAAATTACAACCGCACGATCACCAGCACACGTCAAAGCGATGTGGTCGCCGCCCAAGCTGCGCTCAACGCTGCCTACGCCGCATATCAAAAAGTAAAAGACGGCCCACAAAAGGCTGATTTTGCGGCGGCTGAGGCGGCGCTGCACAATGCTGAGGCTGCCTTGCGACTGGCGCAAGCCAACTATGACCGCATGAACGCGGCAAACCCCGCGAGCATTGCCGCCAGCCCGCAAGCGCTGTCACTCGAGCAAGCTACAAATAACTACAACGCTGCCAAAGCGACCTACGATAAATTGTCACAACCTGCTGATAATGCGCAACTCGCTGCTGCATGGCAACAAGTACAGCTAACTCGCGCCAATCTTGACAAAGCACAAAACCCTGCGCGTGACTTTGATGTCAATCAAGCACAGGCACAACTCGATCAAGCCAAAGCGCAACTCGACGCGCTCAAAGTTGGCGCGCGCCCAGAGCAATTAGCCGTAGCAAAATCGCAGATCAGCGCGGCGCAAGCGCAAGCCAAAGCCATCGAAGTCCAGCTTGCAAAACTCACACTCAAATCACCGGTCAATGGAGTTGTGTTGGCACGCAATGTTGATGTAGGTGAATTGGCGACGCCGGGCGCGGTGGCATATAGCATTGGACGACTTGATGCGCTTGAGCTTACTGTGTATTTGCCAGAAGAGAAATTTGCGTTGGTCGCGCTCGGGCAAAAAGCCAATGTGCATGTGGATGCATATGCTGGGCGCACGTTTGAGGCAACGGTGTTGCGTATCGCTGATCAAGCCGAATTCACCCCGCGCAATGTGCAGACTATCGAAGGGCGAAAAGGAACTGTGTATGGCGTGCGACTGAGCATCCCAAATCCTGAACTTTTGCTCAAGCCCGGCATGCCTGCCGATGTGACCTTTGTCAAATAGCATTTCATGCAAAACGATATTCGGATCGAAGCCGAAAATCTCTGTTGCAACTTTGGCGACGTGCATGCCGTCGCTGGACTCAATCTGCAGGTTCGCGCGGGCGAGATGGTTGGTTTGGTTGGTCCAGACGGCGCAGGCAAGACGACGACCATGCGCTTGCTATGTGGGTTGCTAAACCCGACCTCGGGCAAGATGCGCGTCGCGGGCTACGATGTGCCTCAGCAGGTCGAGCGCGCGCGTGAGCACATCGGCTACATCGCGCAAAAATTTAGTTTGTATGGCGATCTAACCATCACCGAAAACATCGAGTTTTTTGGCGAGGTTTTTGCTGTGCCTGAGAATGAGCGCCGCGCGCGCGCCAAGCGTCTGCTCGAATTTGCGGGTCTGACTGAGTTTGCTGACCGTCGCGCAGCCGCGCTATCTGGCGGCATGCAAAAAAAATTAGCGCTGGCTGCCGCGCTTGTGCATCAGCCCGAAGTGTTATTGCTCGATGAGCCGACGGGCGCAGTTGATCCTGTCGCACGGCAGGAGTTTTGGCATTTGTTGATTGGCTTGTTGCGTCAAGGCTCAGCCGTGTTGGTCAGCACGCCCTACATGGACGAAGCCATGCGTTTTAATCGCGTCATCTTTATGAATAATGGCAAAGCCATGCTCGAGGGTGTGCCAAACGAATTGCTCAAACGCCTAGACAATCGCATCCTTGAGTTAGCGGTCAATTCGCAACACGCCGCACGCGCCATTGCGCAAGCCGATCCGGATGTCGAGGATGTGCATGCATTTGGTGACCGCCTGCATTTGCGTGTGCGTGAGCCAAGTGGACCATTGCAACGGTTGCCAAGCGCGCTGGCGCAAGCCAATATTGCAGTGTTGCATCTCAAGCCCGTGCCTGCCACACTCGAAGATGTGTTTATTGAGCTGCTCGAAAATGACCAAAAAAACAAACGCAGGAGCGGCTCATGACAATCAATAACGCCGCGAGTGATATCGCTATCGAGACGCATGAGCTGACCAAACAGTTTGGCGAATT
>CAZVQE010000117.1:5484-7395 GCA_964628875.1 uncultured Anaerolineae bacterium | reverse complement strand
CCATTTGCGATACAGCGCTTGTGCCACAGCGTTTGATGATACCGCGTGAAAAAACTGAGCCTCGCGCAGAGACACAGAGTCGCTGAGGATTACAACTTTGCGCGCTCAGCGTCTCTGCGTGAAAAAGAGATTGTCACACTACGCCACAAGTTCCTCCCACGCCTTGAGCGCGCGCTCTAGCTCACCCTGCGTGCGCGCGTAGTCGGCGGACAGCGTCGCAATGCGCTGAGCATCGCGCGTGACATCGAGCTGCACGCCGATCTCCGCCAATTGTCTTTCGAGCCGTGCGACTTGCACCTCCGCCGCGTCAATCTCAGCTTGGCGTTTGCGCGCGGCGTTTTTGGATGCGCTTTGTTTTTGCGGCGCGGCGTTTTTTTGTTGAATGGGCGCACGAGCGGGCGCGACCTGCGGCTTTTCATTTTGAGTCGAGCGTTTAGCGCGCTCAGACCGCCATTCAGCAAACGAACCCTCAAACGTGTGCAAGCGCCGATCCTCGATCCACCAAATGCTCGTCGCCAGTGCATCAATGAGCGTGCGATCGTGTGACACCATCAGCATCGAACCGTCGTAGGCGCTCAGCGCATCTTGCAGCACCTCCAGTGCGTAGATGTCAAAGTGATTGGTTGGCTCATCCAGCACGAGTAGATTGGCGTCGCTGCGCGAGAGCAGCGCCAGCGCCAAGCGCGCACGCTCACCGCCGCTGAGACCCGACACATATTTATCTAGCTCGTCATCTTTGAAGAGGAACTGCGCCAGCAAATAACGCGCCTCTTGCGCGCGCAGCTTTGGCAGGTGGCGCATCAGTTCATCCATCACGCGTTGCTGTGGGTCGAGCCGATCATGCGCCTGCGCAAAGTAACCCACACGCATACTGGGTCCGAGCTCGAGCGTGCCATGCAGCGGTTTCAATTCACCCAGCAATGTCTTGAGCAATGTCGTTTTGCCCGCGCCGTTGGCGCCGATCAGCGCGACCCGCTCACCGCGCCGCATCAGCAATTCATCTACGCGCACGAGCGGATGCGCATAGCCGATCTCCAGATGCTTGGCTTTGATGACATCGTTGCTGCCGCGGTTGGGCGCCGCGAGTTGTAGATTGATGCGCGGCGGCGCGGATGGACGGCGTAAACCGCGTAATCGGCGCTCAGCCTCCTCATAGCCCCAAGGTCGCGTGCTGCCTTCGATTTGTTGACTGAGGTCGAGCCAGTTTTCGTTTTTGAATGCGAACACGCCGAGCTGCTCGATGGCGATCACATCACGCGTGATGCGCTTGAGTTTGCCTTTCGCCCAACTGACGTCTACGTCGTTGCCGCCTTTGACTTTGTCAAGCTCGATTTTGACGAGGCGCATCTCGTTATCGAGTCGGGCTTTCTCTTGGTCAAATGTAAATTGCTCGTGCGCCAGCTTTTGCGCGCGTTGTTGCACACAGGCGCTGTAGTTGCCGCGATACACATCTATGCCGCGTGTGTGCATCTCCCACACTTTGTTGATGGTCTGATCCAAAAATCGTCGGTCGTGACTGACGATGAGCAATGCGCCTTGCCATGCGCGCAACAAATTCTCAAGCCACTCAACCGCCTCGATGTCGAGGTGGTTGGTCGGCTCGTCGAGAATGAGTAAATCCGGTTGCGCCAACAATTGCTTGGCGAGCATGACGCGCGTTTGCTGACCGCCACTGAGCTGGCTAATGGGTGTCGCAGCGTGCGCGGCGAGCTGTAACCCTGTCAGCATCGGCGCGATGCGACTCTCGTAGTCGTAGCCGCCCAGCGCCTCAAATTCGGTTTGTAGATCACCATACTCGGCGAGCAAATCATCATCGTGCGCGGTCAGCATGATCTGCTCGATCTCACGCAGGCGCGCCTCGATGCCGCGCACATACGCAAACGCATCTAACAACTCAGCATAGACCGTGTG
>CAZVQE010000117.1:0-5384 GCA_964628875.1 uncultured Anaerolineae bacterium | reverse complement strand
TTGGTGGCGGAGAGGATGCTCATAGTTGGCTGATAGCGGATGGCTGATAGCCAATAGCTGCCGGCTGACTGCTATCAGCTATCGGCTTGCGCCATTGATAAGTGCGTTTGTCCACGACGTAGCCAAGATTTTCGTAGAGTTTGAGCGCGCCATTTGGATTTTGCCCGTCCACGCCGAGATATGCCTCAGTCATGCCCTCTTGTTGCAAGCGACGCATACCGCGCGTGATGAGCGCTTTGGCAAGACCTTTGCCACGCCACTCGCGCGACACAAAAATCGGGTCGGTCCAACCGCGCTTAAAACCAAACAATTGATTTTCATTCTCGAAATAATGACAACGCACGCCACCAACAATTTTATTGGCACGCACGTCCCAAGCGATTTGCCAAAGGTGTGGCATCTCGTCTGTGCGCAAAAACTCTAGCTCACTGGCAAGGTCTTGTTCGGTCATCTCGCGGTGACCAAAGTGATCTCGAAAAGCCTCGTTGCGCGCCCAAAAATGCTCTGCATAGTGCTCAGGCAACATCGGGCGAATTTCGATTCCCGCAGGCACAGGCGTATCGTCAATCGGTTGATCGAACGGGCGACGCATCATAAAGCCATAACGAAAGCGCTCAAAGCCATTGCGCTCGAGTAACGCGGTTTTGCCGTGCATGCTGCCAAAGCTAAACGTGCGCATATAACGCGCGCCGTCGTGCGGATGCTCAACCGCAAGCTGCGCAATGCGTTGTTGCATCCATGACTGCAACTGCGTGCCGATGCCGCGTCGCCGCCAATCTGGATGCACAAACGCAATGTGATGAAAATGTTGCTCGTTGTGGCCGCCGACATGCTCGGAAGGTGTGTCGGTGATGGCCCAATTCACCCGCGCATAGGCCACTGTCTCGCCCGCGACCTCAGCAAAGAGCGCGTCTCGATACGGGTCGCAATTTGTAAAGTGCGTCCAGACGTTTTCGATTTCGCTGAGTGGCGCGGTAAATTGGAGTCCGTCGGCGATCCAGCTGGCGGTCTCAATGCGCGCGATGTGCGGATAGTCACTCGCGCCGCGAAACGTGCGAAAGTGTAGATTTTGAATTTTGGTTGTGTTCATAGATAAAAGTGAAAAGTTGAAAGTTTAAAGTGAAAAACAAAAACCGCGAGTGCGTTTAATTGCGCTCGCGGTCAGTGACTTCTTGCGGTTGAGATTTTTATCGCTCTCGATAGCGATTCGCATGCAAGGAGGCACAGCCAACAGGCGCAATACGGCCACCAACGGCAATAATGGATGCGCGCTTGGCGCGAATCACAATGGCGCTGGATGGGGTGAGATTTGAATAAATCAACATCGTACTGGCTCCTCCTTTTTGAGATTTGCGCGTCATGTATGCGCGCAGGTGCGCAATTTTAGCAGATGCGCTATTGATTGGATAGCCGTCGCATGACTGGCAACCATGACTGGAGCTGAGTATCGCTGGCGATGATATAGGACAACCCATAGCGTGCGCGATGTGCGATAAGCTGATCCGCAATCTCGGATGGAGTTCCAATTAATACGCTGGGCGCTTCGAGAATTTGTTCGGGTGTTCCATCCCACGCACGCTCGGCTATCAGATTTTGAGCGCTGGCAAAGCGATTGCCACTCAAAATGAGCGTCGGGATCATGCTCAACTCAATATCTGCCAATCGCTCGCCCGCCCCTTCGGCTACCCATGTTATTTTTTGCATGACGGCTTCGGGCGAACGCTCAGACCATGAACCCACTACTGTGCCGGTACGCACGGAAGTGGTGAGCAAGCCAACGCTATCGGCTTCACGTCCGGCGATTCTGAGCATACGCGGGTTTCCGCCGCCTACAAATAGGCGCGGTCTTCGTTGAGTTTGTGGAAATATGGAGAGGTCGCGCACGTTGTAATGCTGTCCTGAAAATGAAAACGGAGGCAATTCAAACACGCCTTTGATGATTTTGATCGCCTCTTCGAGTCGGCTGACTCGCACTCCATTTGCATCAAACGGAATGCCCAACAACTCGTACTCGCGTTGGAGCCAGCCTGCGCCGAGCCCCAACTCCACTCTACCGCCGGATAACGCATCAATGGTGGCGATCTCTTTTGCAAGTACGATCGGATGACGGTAATCGTTATCAATAACCATGCTACCCACGCGCAAGCGCATAGTCGCCATCGCTGCAGCCATCATGGCGGTGAGTGGCGCATACTGCTCACCAAAAAAATCGGCAACGAAGTGATCGCGGATTAGAAATGTGTCGAATCCATATTCTTCTATCTGCCGAACGTGAGATAGCCATTCTTGCGGTGGCAATGCAAGCTCATTTATTACGCCAAATCGAAACGGATGTCGTGGGACTTTCATATGCACAATGTTAGAAAAGCTTCGAGCAGAAGGCTAACGAAATCTTGCGCACTTGGTCGAATGGCAAACAATTTAAAAGGTAGACTTCATTCATGCAAAACATTCAAATGGTTTTGGACGAATGGGTTCGCATGTGGAACACATACGATCTGTCTCAAGTGGACAAACTTTTTCTGACAAATGAAAAACTTACCTACTTTTCATCAGAGCGCGAAGGCGCGATTGTTGGCATCCAAGCAGTGCACGAACATCATCAAAAATTTGGTTTTGTAGCAGGCGGCAAATCATCCGCAAACCAACTGTGGCTTGAAGATGTGCGCATCAGTGATCTTGGGAGTTGCGCTGTGGCAACAGGTATTTGGTTCTTTCGTCGTGCCGCTAACGGGCAGATCCAACGCGGACCTGTTACTTTTGTTTTAACTCAGTCCGTCAATGAGTACAGGCTAGCTCATCTCAACTTTGGCAACTACCCTGCCAAATAATTTGACTGAATCAAAAAGTAATAGCCAGTTAGAAACCAGTTCCGCTTGTAGGCATAGCATTAAGCCGATCCGTCAGCCAACGATCTATATCGGCGAGGCTTTCTTCAGACACCTGATGCCCCATCGGGTACTCGTGATATTCAAAAGGCACGCCGACCTCGCGCAAAAAGTCGCGCGTCTCACGTCCGTTGATGATTGGCAACACGTCATCATGCGTGCCATGCACACAGATAATCGGCATACACGCGAGCTTTTCGCGCGACGCCAGCAACGGTTTGGTCTGCGGCACAGTGCGCCCGCTCATGAGCACTGCACCCGCGATCAGGTCAGGTTGAGTCAGCGCGATAAATTCACTCATCATCGCGCCTTGGCTAAAGCCCATCAGATACACACGCGTCGGGTCAATTGAATACGCGCTGATGCACTCGCCGACAAATTTGACTAAGCGTTGACGGCTCAGCTCGATTTGCTGCTCGTCCATTGAGATGCCAACGGGCGTAAACTCAATCTGAAACCACGCAAACGCATCGGGCGCAAGCGCGTATGGCGCGCGCACGCTGATAATGCTAAATCGGTCATCCAGATAAGCCGATAGTCCAAACAGGTCTTCTTCGTTGCTGCCATAGCCGTGCAGCATGATGAGTAGAGGTGATTTTGAATCGGCGGTCGCACGGGGTGACGCTAAATAGCGATGTGTAAGCGTAAACGAACGAGACATCAGCGCAATTGTAAGTTACGCAGGTAACATACATCCCATGAAAATATTAGTCGTCGGCGGCGCAGGCTACATCGGCGGCGCCACATCAAAGATGTTGCTTGATGCGGGTCATGAGGTCGCCGTGTTTGACAATCTCAGCACGGGTCACGCACAAGCCATATCGCCGCACGCGCGATTTATCAAAGGCGATCTAGCAAACGCAAGTGAAATCAACTCGGCGATTGCTCAGATTCGCCCAGACGCGGTCATGCACTTTGCGGCGCTCATCGAAGCCGGCGAATCCATGAAAGACCCGGCGCGATTTTTTCGTGCCAATGTCGGCAACACGATCAACCTGCTCGAAGCCTGTGTCAAAAACAACGTCGAGCGATTTGTGTTTTCTTCGACGGCGGCGGTGTTTGCGGCGAGCGACGCGCCACTCAGCGAGACCTCCAAGATCGCGCCCGCCAACTGCTACGGCGAGACCAAACTCATGGTCGAGCAAATGCTCAAATGGTTCGGGCAAATTCACGGTTTGCGCTATGCGGTGCTGCGTTACTTTAATGCGTGTGGCGCGCTTGGCGATCTCGGCGAGGCACACACGCCTGAATCGCACTTGATCCCATTGACTCTACAAGCCGCCATGGGCAAACGCGCGCATATCAGCATCTTTGGCACCGATTACGCCACGCCGGACGGCACGTGCATTCGAGACTACATTCACATCGCCGATCTCGGCAGCGCGCATCTCAAGGCGCTCGACTATCTCGGTAATCATCAGACGATCACGTGCAATCTTGGCAACGGCGCGGGCTATAGCGTGCGCGAGGTGATTGATGCGGCGATTGAGATCACGGGCAAACCGATCAAGATCGTCGAATCGCCGCGCCGCGAAGGTGACGCCGCGCGCCTCGTGGCAGCATCAGATCTTGCGCGACGCGAACTCAATTGGCAACCACAAACGCCGCATGTAGTGGATATCATCGCCAGCGCGTGGAGCTGGATGCAAGCACATCCCAATGGCTACTGAGTCATTCCGACCAAAGGGAGGAATCCCTGCGACATTACTTTCCAGAGATTCCTCGCTAACGCATTTCATGCGTTGCTCGGAATGACATCTGTAAAAAATATCAACGCTCAAACACGACAAACGGATAATTAAGTCGTTCGGGAATCACTGACATGAACAAAAAAACACTTTCTGATTTACAACCTTTGTATGGCAAACGCGCGTTGGTGCGCGTAGACTTTAACGTGCCGCTCGACAAAGAGGGACACATCACGGATGACACGCGCATTCGTGCGGCATTGCCGACGATCCAATATCTGCGCACGACTGGCGCGGCGGTTATTTTGATGTCACATCTGGGTCGCCCCAAGGGCGTTGACCCCGCACAGAGCCTCAAGCCTGCGGCGGCACGTTTGGGTGAATTGATCGGCGCGCCCATTCAATTTGCAAGCGACTGTGTCGGCGCCGAAGCAGAGCAAAAAGCGCACGCGCTCAAAACAGGCGAAGTGTTGCTACTCGAAAATTTGCGATTCCACAAAGAGGAAGAAAAGAACGACCCTGACTTTGCAAAACAACTCGCCAAACTCGGCGATGTGTATGTCAATGACGCATTTGGCAGCGCCCATCGCGCGCACGCCAGCACGGAGGCGGTGGCGCACTTTTTGCCGAGCGCGTCGGGCTATTTGCTCGAGAAGGAAATTGACTTTTTGGGTCGCGTCATCAGCAAGCCTGAGCGCCCACTCGTGGCGATACTCGGCGGCGCAAAGATCAGCGACAAGCTGCCCGTGATTACAAATCTGTTGCCGCTCGTGGATCACCTCATCATCGGCGGCGGCATGGCAAATAC
>CAZVQE010000116.1:0-7443 GCA_964628875.1 uncultured Anaerolineae bacterium | reverse complement strand
ATGATTCGCTCAGGGCAATTGCAAGCGCCGGTGGAATGTTAAAACAATGCAGGGGCAGTTCTGAGAACTGCCCCTACTAGTACACTAAATCGGCAACGCCTCTAGCGCTTGTTTGATGCTGGCTTTTGCAGCCTCAGGCACAGGCTGCATCGGCGCACGCGAATAAAACATTGGCAGCCCTTGCAGATGCTGAACGTATTTTGTGCAGGCGGGCAAGTTATCATGTTTGAGGCTGTTCCATAGCGCCGCCAGACCGCGATGAATCTTGAGCGCAGTGGCATGGTCGCCTGCTTGAACTGCATTCCACAGCTTGACAGTAACCGATGGCACACACGAATCCACCGCTGAGATTGAGCCACGCGCGCCAATAGCATACGCGCAATACAACAACGCGTCGGTTGCACTAAAGATGAGGTTACGTGGATTTGCCATTAACAACAAATCAGACACGGACTTAAGATCGCCGCCACTCTGCTTGATGCCAATCACGCCCGGCACCTCATCCATGATGCGCACCATGAGCGCAGGTGAGAGGTAGTTCCATGGGATGACGTTGTAAATCAAAATCGGCGTGCCGCACGCGTCATAAATCTCCCGAAAGTGGCGCACAGTCGCATCATCGTCAGGCTTAAACAAATAGTGCACAGGTGTCACTTGCAATGCAGCCAAAGAAAGATGTTTGAGCATGGCGATGCGCGTTATCGCTTCGCGCGTGCTATTTACTATCAAACCTGCGACGACTGGCACACGTCCATCTGCCGCAGCAACAGTAGTTTCCATGACTTTCACGTATTCATCGGTTGCCAATGTATGACCTTCGCCGGTACTGCCGCCTGCGACCAATCCATGCACGCCACTGCGGATCATAAATTCCACTTGGTCAGCAATGGCTGAGTACACGATTTCGCCGTTTTTGTCGAATGGGGTCGTCATCGGCGGCATGATGCCGCGCAATTGAGATTTGTGTGACATGCGAAAAGTATAGAGCAACCCGCAACTATTCGCAATTGGGTTAATTTTGAATGATTTCGCGCGCCGTTGTGAGCAACTGCTGAGCGTGCGCGTAATCTACATTTTTGCTCACTAGATAGGCTTCGAGCAATTCGAGCGGCGTTTTCGCTTCGGTGTTTGTGATGCCGATACGTGTGCGCGACTCACGCGCGACATCAAACGCTATGCCCGCGACATATTGCGCATCAGCTAACGCACGCTCGATATCTTTGCGAGTGATCTTGGGTTGTTGCTCTTGATCGTGCTTGATACGCAGACGCACGACTGCATCGGCGCACTCCCATTGCTCAATCGCCGCAAGGATGTTTTCCATCGGCTCCGATTCACCACACACATCAATGTCAATGGTCAAAAATCGTCGCACAGGCAGCGAGACAAATTGCCAACGCGTCTTTCCGCGCGCAAGCTCAATCCAACAAAAACCCTTGGCGTCGCGCTCCTCGCCAAAGTCAATGCGCTCAAGACTGCCCGAGTAAACCATCGGCGGGTTGTTACCGGCGTTTACATCTTGGTGCTTGTGAATGTGTCCTAACGCGACATAGTCCCAAGCTGACGAGCTAAGCGCAGCCTTGCTGACGATGGCATCGCGCCCGATCATCACGTTACGTTCGCTACCATACACCGCGCCATTGACCGTAAAGTGTCCGGTCAGCACCGCCGGCAACGACACGTCAACCTCGTCCGCTAGGCGCTGAAATTCACTTTCAACAAGTCGCTCGAGCTCACGATCCAATTCCTCAACACTCAACCCGCGCAACTCATCATCAAACTGCAACAAACGCGAGCGTTGGGGCCACGGCACAGTCGCTATTTGCAGCGCGCCGCGTTTGGTTTGTAGGGTGTGTAGTTTTTCGGTGCTTCCGACGATGACAAATGGCACTTCTAGCGTGCGAAACACATCCACGCTATTGGCGCGTTTATCCATTGGTGGCATGTCGTGATTGCCGACCAGCAAAACTGTGTAAATTTTTGCGGCGGATAAGCGCATGATCTGGCGCGCAAATTCGCGTAGATAAGTCGGGTTTGGGTCGCGTGTCTTAAAGGCATCGCCCGCAAAAACAACGACATCCGCGTCATGCTCAATCGCGTAATCCACAATGTCCTTGAGCCGCAACACAAAATCGCGCACACGCTGATTCACGCCTGACACCGGGTCAATTCGCCCAAAATTTTCCATGCCGATGTGGATATCGGCAAAATGCAGTACGCGAATGGGGTCGTCAGCCATGAAAAGTAAAAATGCCCGTAGCCGGATTTGAACCAGCAACACCCGCCTTAGGACGGCGGTGTTCTATCCGTGTTGAACTATACGGGCAAAATAAAAATCAACCACAAAACCACAAAAACATTTTGCTGCTTTTGTGTTTTTGTGGCGATTATTCGATTTACAGTTTCTTTTCGCTTGAGTGCCCCGGGAATGCCTTTGAACCTGGATGCAGATATTGATACGCGAAGTTTACTGCGCGTGACGCTTGCGCAAATCCATCCACGATCAAGTTCATCGGCTCGACGCCCGATTCTGCCGCAATATCGCCCGCCGCAAAAATGCCCTTGACATTTGTCTCGCACGTCGAATTGACTTTGATGTAGCGCGTGCCAACCATCTCAAGCCCCCAATTTTTGATCGGACCAAGATCAACGCTGTAACCCAATGTCAAGATAATTGCGTCTGCGGGGATGACTGTCTCTTCTTTCGTGCGGTTGTCAAAGATGGTCGCGTTTTCAATCTTGCCATTGCCACCTGCGGTCTTCATCTCATAAAACAGCTTGACTTCAACGGGTGAATTCATCAACGCGGTAACAGACGCACCGTGCGCGCGAAACTCATCGCGGCGGTGTATGAGCGTCACTTTTTTGGCGTAGTCTTTGAGGTTGAGCGCCCAGTCCACCGCGCTGTCGCCACCGCCCACGATCAACACATTCTTACCGCGAAATGATGACTTTTCTTTGACCGAATAAAACAAACCTTTGCTTTCATATTGCACCAACTCAGGGTTTGGTAGCTTTTTAGGTTGAAATGCGCCAACGCCAGCAGCAACCACAATCGAGCGTGTCTTGTGTGTGGCTTTATCCGTCGTAACGGTAAAAATTCCATCTTCGCCCTTGTTGATTGTCATCACGCGTTGACCGAGCGTCATGGTGGGTTGCCAGTTCATGGCTTGCTGAACAAGGCTTTTGACCAAATCCATCGCCAACACTTTTGGAAAACCGGGCACATCGTAAATAAACTTTTCCGGATACAACGCGGTCAGCTGTCCGCCCGGTTCATCCAGCGCATCAATAATCTGCGTCTTTAGCTCGCGCAAGCCCGCATAAAACGAGCCAAAAAGTCCAGTTGGACCTGCACCAATAATTGTAAGGTCATGCACATCACTCACATGCGCCTCTTTTACTTCGTCTGCCATTTTGTCCTATGTCTCCTGCCTTTCTATGGTTATTATTTTGAGAATGGAGATTCTAGCACGCACACGCTCATCTATAATTCTCGCGTTTGAGCTTGCTAGATGGCTACGGCAGAAATGCTGAGGAAAGTCCGGACTCCATAGGGCAAAATGCTGGCTAACAGCCAGGCGTGAATGCGCAAACGCATCCACGACGGATAGCGCCACAGAAAATAAACCGCTCTCGATGTTTCATCGAGCAGCAAGGGTGAAAAGGCGAGATAAATGCTCACCAGCACAACAGCGATGTTGTGGCTTGGCAAGCCCCATTTGGAGCAATGCCAAACAGCGCAGAGCGCAAATTGCGCACGATGCGGCTCGTATCGTCCGATGCGCGGGTAGGCAGCATGTGTATGCCATCACTGATGACATACACTCAGGTGCACAGTAATGTGCATCGCAGAGAGATGGCCGTCGGTCGCGCAAAACGCGCGATTACAGAATCCGGCTTATCGGCAAGCTCAGACAAATTCTTAAAAATTTAATGTGGCGTGATACGCTTGCAAATTACACATGGCACTCAGCTCAACCATCTTTAGTTTTGACCTCAATATCAGCGATGTAGATCGCAGTGTCTACGAGACGCTGACCACGCGCGTGGCGCAACACCCTACAGAGACCGATGAATACATGCTGACACGCGTGCTGGCGTACTGCCTCGAGTATCAAGACAACATCGAGTTTGGCAAGAGTGTCGGCGCGGATGACGCGGCAGTGTTTGCAAAAGACCTGACCGGCAAATACCTGTTGTGGGTTGAGATTGGTCTGCCCAATGCAGATAAGCTGCATCGCGTGAGTAAGCTGTCTGAGCGAGTTGCCATTTACACGCATCGCATCGTCAGCATCGTCAAAAGCAACCTCGACAGGCGCGCCATTTACAACGCCAGCGCAATTCCGATTTACTCATTCGAGCGTGGCTTTATCGCATCACTCGTCAGCAAACTTGATCGTCGCAATCAGCTCAATTTATCTTTTGTTGATCAGCGTCTCTTTATTGAGTTGAATGGCTTTTCTGCAGAGAGCGCGCTCATCAAAGACGACATCGAGCCATGAGGCACATTCACATCACCCCACCCTGTCTTGTGCTAATGATCGGCGTAGCGGGCAGCGGCAAATCCACACTTGCGCGCAGGCTATTCAAATCAACCGAGATACTCTCGTCTGATCACTATCGCGCTGTGTTGAGCGACCGCGAAGAGACGCAAGACGTAAGTGCGGATGTCTTTTGGCTGATACGGTGGCTCACCGAAAGACGATTGTCGCGCGGATTAGTTGCAGTTGTTGATGCAACCAACGTAGATACGGAAAAGCGACAACCCTTTGTGGAATTGGCACATCGGCAAAACGCGTCGCTGATTGCTATTGTTTTGGATTACCCGATCCACGTAGCCCACTCGCGCAATACGTCGCGCGCACGTGTCGTGCCACGTGATGCGATAGACCTACATCATGAGCAACTCCGAGACACACTGCGCGCGCTGCACAAAGAAACGTCAAAAGTCTACGTATTGAAATCGCCGCATGAGGCTGAACAAATTAGCATCATGCGCTCAGCACACGATCAAAATCATCGCCAAAGCGAATGACGCGAAAAGTAACGCCACTCGTGCCGAGTATGTTTTGCAGAGTGGTCAAATCGTATTGAATTGGCGGCGCGCTAAAGTCCGAAGGATCTACGATCAACGCAAGCGCACGCATACTGCGTCGCGCCAATTGCGCCGCCATCATCGCCCATGCTTCATCCAACGACGGCGTAATGAGTATCACGGTTGATCCGCGCGGCAATGTGTTGGCTTCTTCGCGCAACAAGCGTTCAAATGGCACTTGCCCTGTTGCTTCAACGCTGGCTAGACGCTCTAGAGTTTTTATGACCTGCCGCTCACCTCGATCAGGTTGAATCAATATCCGATGCTCTGCATATCCAATTAGACCCAACACGCGATTCTTTCGCAAAAAATGACGCGCGATAGATGAGGCGAGTGAAACGGCGTACTCTTCGGTCGAGCGCGGCAACGAGCAATTGCCTTGTGCGTCCAATGTCATCTCGTGGCTTTGATTGACATGCGCCATCTGATACAAATCAAGCACGATCCAAAACTCACTGGTCGGGTCAATCTCAAACTCTTTGACAATGAGCTGATTGCGCTTTTGACTCAGCCGCCAATGAATGCGGTTGAGGCTATCACCGCTGACATATTCGCGCACACCCGCCGCATTTGTAGTGATGTGCTGCGTGCGATTCCGCAGCACCTCGCCACTCGGCAGATATGTATTTTTTAATGGGACTGTGCGCAGATCAAACACTGACGGGTACACCAACAGGCGCGTCACCTTGTCAATGTGCTGTGAACGTTGAAAGATGCCGAGTGGATCGCCGCTCACAACCTCAATCGGCCCAAGTTCAAATTCACCACGCTGAAGACACATCGTCTGCGCCCGCCATCCACGCCAAGACTTGCCTGCGATCCAACCAATTACGCGGCTCGGAAAATAATGCGGCAGCGTTGAATCGTCGCGCACTTCGAGCCACAATTTTGGCAGGCGACTGAGATTGGTCACGACAAATTCCTCAGTAAGCTCTTGACCGGCATACGCAGTGCGTGTGAGCGTGCGGCGTGAGATGCGCAGCCAATTGATGCCCAGCCACGACCAGACTACCGCCACCAGCAACAATCCGATCAGAGCGCCGACCGCGCTCCAATACAACTCGCGCTGAGTGCTGGTCGCACCGACTAGCGCAAGAGCCGCCAACACAAGCAAAACTCGAAATCGCATTCGAACTAATTCACAAACTACAGCTTTGTGCCGGGCACGGGCATGGCACGCACAATGCCTTGCACAATGTCGGCGCTATTGATATCTTTGACGCGCGCGGCTGGCGAGATGATCACGCGATGCGCGAGCGTCGCGGCTGCCAGCGACTTGACATCGTCTGGCAAAACATAGTCGCGCCCCAGCATAGCCGCGCGCGCCTGACATGCGCGCAAGAGCGCAATCGCACCGCGCGGGCTTGAACCGAGATACACATCGCTATGCGCGCTTGTCGCTTCGACGATGCTGACGATGTATTGCTTGATGAGCAAATCGCTATGCACGCGCTTAACACGCTCTTGCATATCGAGCAATTCACCAGTGCGGATAACCTGCTGCGCATGCTCAATCGGGTGTGAGAGTTGTTGTGCCTCGAGGATGTGAATTAGCTCCGCAGATGATGGATATCCCAACGAAAGTCGCATCATAAAGCGATCTACCTGCGCCTCGGGCAACGGAAATGTGCCTTCATATTCAATCGGGTTTTGCGTCGCCAACACAACAAACGGTCGCTGCAAAGCATACGTGTTGCCATCCACCGTGGCTTGCCGTTCTTCCATAGATTCGAGCAGCGCGGCTTGGGTTTTGGGTGTCGCGCGGTTGATCTCATCAGCCAGCACTACTTGTGCAAAGATCGGACCCGGGCGAAATTCAAATTCACCCGTGCGTTGATTAAAGATCGAGGAGCCAGTCACGTCAGCTGGCAGCATGTCCGGGGTGAATTGGATACGTTTGAAACTTCCGCCAATTGTTTTTGCCAATGCTTTTGCCAACATAGTTTTGCCGACGCCAGGCACATCTTCGATCAGCAAATGACCTTGGCACAACAAACAAATAGTCGCTAATTCAACCGCTTCGCGTTTGCCAAAAATCACCTTTTCAACGTTAGCAATCAGTCGTTCCGAAAATTCTTGAATGTCATTCATTGTTCAATTAATAATTACGAATTAAGAATGACGAATTACTAATCTGCAATTGCTAATTCGTAATTTTTAATTCGCAATTCCTTCACAACAGTTTATCCGCGGCGGCGATTGCTGCATCGTAATCTGGATGCTGAGCAATCTCTGGCACATACTCGACATAGGTCACGCGCTCGTCACGATCAACGACCAAGATACAGCGCCGCTCCATGCGATATGACTCGACATGTGTGCCAATGGCATTTCCGAAAGCCATC
>CAZVQE010000115.1:3180-7461 GCA_964628875.1 uncultured Anaerolineae bacterium | reverse complement strand
CGTCAGCAAGAGGTCATGCGCATCACAAATGAGGGCGAACAACTCAAGGGCAAACTCGGTACCGTATTTACTCACCAAGGACTAGAGCGCATCGAGACGCCAACGGTCGAAGCGGGCGACATCATCGCCATCACCGGATTGCCAGATATCTACATCGGCGAGACGATTGCGGATGTAAACAATCCCGTCGCGCTACCGCCGATTCGCGTCGAGGAGCCAACCGTGCGCATGACCTTTGGCGTAAACACGAGTCCATTCACAGGGCGCGAAGGCACATGGAGCACCTCACGTAAATTGCGTGAGCGGCTATTCAAAGAACTCGAGAGCAACGTGTCACTGCGCGTGCAAGATGGCGAGACAGCAGACTCATTTGTCGTCAGCGGACGCGGCGAGTTGCACTTGGTTGTGCTCATTGAAACCATGCGCCGCGAAGGCTATGAGCTACAAGTCGGTAAGCCTGAGGTCATCTATCACCGCGACGAAAAAGGCAATACGCTCGAACCCTACGAAGATATGTATCTCGAAGTGCCTGAGGAGTATCTCGGAACCATGGTCGAGATGCTGGCGCAACGCCAAGGGCAGATGCAAGACATGAAGCACGGCACTGGCGGCGAAAACGGCGGCAATCTTGTCTCAATGCATTACAAAGTGCCAACACGCGGCTTGCTCGGTTTTCGTGGGTCGGCGCTGACGGCGACGCGCGGCACAGTCATCATGAATTCACTCTTCGCCGGATATCTGCCGCTCGCTAGCGGCGAGATTCGCCGACGCGAACGCGGCTCACTCATCGCGTGGGAGAGCGGTGAGGCGGTCACGTATGGCTTGCGCAATGGCTGGGAGCGCGGCACGCTATTTATCGAAGCTGGCACCGATGTGTATGAAGGCATGATCGTCGGCGAGCATATCCGCGCCGAAGACCTCGAAGTCAATGTATGCAAAACAAAAGTACTGAGCGCAGTACGCACGCGCGCCGTAGATCACGACACGAGCCGATTGCCACCGATCCGCGAGATGTCGCTCGATGAGTGCATCGAGTTTATTGCGGATGATGAATTGGTCGAAGTCACGCCAAAAGCCTATCGCCTGCGCAAGAAAATCCTTACAAAGGACGAACGCGCCAAACGCCGCAAGGAACTGGCGATGGCAGCGGAGAGTAGCCAGTAGGCAGACATCAGAGGTCAGACGTCAGATATCAGAATTGATAATCGTCAATCTAAAAAGATGGCCGGAAAATTTTTTGAGGAGTTGCATGTCGGCGATGTGATCGCGCATACGCAAGGGCGCACGATTACTGAGATGGACAACGTGCTATTTAGCGCGCTGACGATGAACACTCAGCCATTGCACATCAATGAGGATTTTGCATCAAAGACACAGTTTGGTCAGCGCATTGTCAATGGCATTTTTACGCTTGGGTTGGCGGTCGGTCTCACGGTGAATGAACTGACCGAAGGCACACTGGTCGCCAATCTTGGCTACGAATCCGTGAAGCATCCGTTGCCGATGTTTCATGGAGACACGTTGTATGTCAAGACAGAGGTCGTCAGCACGCGCGATTCCAAATCAAACCCCGACAACGGCATCGTGACTTTTAGGCACATCGGGCGCAATCAACACGGCGACACCGTGATCGAGTTTACGCGCACGGCGCTCATGAAAAAGCGAGCAGCTCAAAGCTAACATGAAACTTCGCCGCTCAGTTTTATTTATGCCAGGCGATAGCATGCGCAAGGTCGAAAAAGCCGCGCAGCTTGACGCCGATTGCATTGTCATGGATCTTGAGGACGGCGTTGCATTTGAGCAAAAGGTGTCTGCGCGCCAAGTGACGCACGATGCGCTGACGCAGATCGCCTTTGGCAAACGTGAACGCCTCGTGCGGCTCAACTCGCCGCGCACAGCACTTTTCACTGACGACTTTCGCGCCACCGTTGATGCGCAGCCCGATGGCTATGTCATTCCAAAGGTCGAGGATGCGGGTGAGCTACAAGCGATTAGCGCGGCGCTGGATGTTATCGAGCATCAGCATGAATGGCAGTCTGAGCGCATCCGCTTGCTCGCAGTGATCGAGAGTGCGCGCGGCGTGATTAATCTGCGCGAGATCGCCGCATCAACGCGCCGCCTGGATGCGCTGATGTTTGGCGCAGAGGATTTTGCGGCGGATGTCGGCGCGCGCCGCACAGTCGGCGGTGAAGAAGTGCTGTATGCGCGCAGCAGCTTGATTGTTGCAGCCGCCGCGTTTGGGCTGCAAGCGATTGATATCGTGTGCTTCGATTTGCAAGATATGGCAGCGTTTGAGCGTGAGTGTGCGTTTGGGCGACAGCTTGGCTACAGCGGCAAAATGGCGATCCACCCACGTCAGCTTGAGCCGATCAATCGCATCTTCGCGCCATCGGCTGATGAGATCGCGCATGCACAGCGTGTTGTCACGGCTGCAGCTGAGGCACAGTCACGTGGCTTGGGCGCGTTTGCGCTCGATGGACGCATGGTAGATCAACCTGTGATCGTCGCCGCCGAAAAGACTTTGCAACGCGCGAGAGCCGCGAATCTGATTTAGATTGCTATGCGCACCACTCGCGCGCAATGTGCGTATAAATCTCGGCGCATTGCTCGACGCTGCGCAAATCCACCCACTCTTCGACGGCGTGCGCGCCCGCGCCAATCGGTCCAAATAGCACCGATGGAATGCCCACCTGCGACAACGTAGATGCATCCGTCCAATAGGGCATACCAACATCCGGCGGCAAGACACCTGCGACGCGCTGAGTCTGTGTGCGGATCAATTGCGCAATCGGCGCATCGGGCGGCGTGTTCATCGGCGCGAGGTCGAGCTTGCGCCGCACCGTCGCCCTAAAGTCAGGATCGTCGGCGGACAGTCGGCGCACAATGTCATTGATCTGCGCCTCAACAAAGTCAGGCGATTCACTTGGCAGCGAGCGCCATTCAACCGAAACAACACACGACGCCGGATAACTGCTCGCCTCTTGTCCGCCACGGATCAGCCCAGCATGCACCGAGCTACTGCCCAACACCGGATGCGATACATGCGCGCGCAATCGTTTGCCAAGCTGCTCAAGCTCAACCAATACACGCCCCATTTTGCAAATGGCATCTACGCCGAGATCGGGACGCGAGCCATGTGCAGCGACGCCATGCGTCTCAATCTCAAGCCACACAAACCCTTTGTGCGCGATGACAAGCTGCATATCGGTTGGCTCGGTCACGATAGCCGCATCCGCGCGATAACGTCGCGCTATATCTTGTGTGCCAAGACCGCCATTCTCCTCATCCATCACCGCCGTAAAGATCACGTCGCCGCGCAGTCCACCCTTGAGCGCATTGCGCGTGGCAATCATCGAAGCCGCGACGCCGCATTTCATATCAAACGCGCCGCGCCCATACATGCGTCCGTCCTCGATGCGCGGCGCAAACGGATCGGTCATGCCGGCTACGCCCACCACATCAATATGACCATTGAGCATGAGTGACTTGCCGCCACCGCTGCCACGCGCGATAGCCACGACGTTGGGGCGGTTGGGTTGCACTTCGTGAATGTGAACTTCGAGATCGGCACGCTGGCACCAATCGGCGACAAATTCAGCGCACGCGCGCTCCCCTGCTCCGCCGCTGACGAGATCGGGGTTAATCGAGTTAATCGCCACGAGGTCGGCGAGTAATTGTGTAAGTTCATTCATGGTTGTGTCTTTGTCATTCCGACCAAAGGTTTGTCATTCTGAGGAGCGCGGCGCGCGACGAAGAATCTCTGAGGTGACGTAAATATGCTCCAACTTTGGCACAATCTCGCGCCAGTCATAGCGCCACGCAAATCGTAACGCATTTTCGCCCATCGCAGATCGCTTTTGTGAATCGCGCAACAACGCAATAATCGCATCCGCAAATTGATTGGCGTCATCCGCCAACATCATCTCAACTCCGTTGCTGACCTCAAACCCTTCGCAACCGAGCGTCGTGCTGACGATGGCTTTGCGCATTGACATGGCTTCGAGCAATTTGAAGCGCGTGCCGCCGCCAACCTGCAACGGCGCGATATACACTTCCGCGCGTGCGATGTAGTCACGCGTGTCTTCGACGGCGCCGGTGATGTGAATGGAATCGTCGGCGCGCAAAGGATCCAGTCGCGGGCTCGGCTTTTGCCCGACGATCAGCCACTGCGCGTTTGGCACGGCTTGCTTGATGCGCAGCCACGCCGACTGTGCAAACCACAGCATGGCATCTACATTTGGGCGAAAATCCATTTTGCCGGTAAACACAAGCGTCGGTGCC
>CAZVQE010000115.1:0-3080 GCA_964628875.1 uncultured Anaerolineae bacterium | reverse complement strand
CGATGCGATCCAGCGAACGACGCATATTGTTCGACGTCAATGCCATTTGGAATGAGATGTGGCGAAAGCGAAGAATCGAGTGCTTGGAGCGCGGCGACATCTTGTGGCGAGACGCACAGCGTGGCGTGTGAGCGCCGTGCAACATCACGCTCAAATTGTTTGAGGCGTTGCCATTGCACCAACGAGTAGGCGGCGGCGTGCCAACGTTTTGGCTTGCGCGCATCTTTTTCAAATGCGCGTTGTTGCAGGACATACTCACAGTTGTGATCGTCAAAGATGATCTTGGCGCGCGCGCCACGCGGCAACACGGATTGATAGCGTGCCAGCTCGATGCCTTCGATTTGGATCACATCAAAGTTTTCGCGCGAGACCCATTCCACCAGACGTGCGGCAAACTCAGGCGACCACAAGCGCCAGGCCATGTCTGGCAGAGCCGATGTCGCAAGCTGACCCAAGCGCTGCGAGGTGCTGCGCTGCGGCACACCAAATGCAGCCACCTGCGCACACGTCGTGCTGAGTGTTGGATGAATCTCGTTTGGATGATCGTCAAACGACAACAACCACACTTCGTGCTTGCGCGCCACCCCCTCGATCAAGCCCCAGTTGCGCATGGCTGTGCCTTGACGTGGCGGATATGGCAACTGCGGCGTGAGAAAAAGAATTTTCATTTTGTGTAGCGATCTGATCCATGTGTACTGATAAAAGAAATCAGCATATACACAATGGGCACGCAAATTGTAGTTTTGTCATTCCGAACGTAGTGAGGAATCCCTATGTTGTTACTTTTGAGGGATTTCTCGCTTGCGCACTGAGTGCGCCGCTCGAAATGACAAGTTATGCGCTCACCCATTTTTAGCGTTTTTGCGTAAGTCCGGCTATGCGTTAGTTGGCTTATCGAGTGATTGATTAAACGTGACTACGCCCCACGGTGCGACGACCGCCTCATACAGCTCGGCACCATCCGGCACAACCGAGTCATCAAACACGACACAACGTTGCAGCGAGGCACCCGCGCCGACATGGGCGCGCGCGCCGACGACCGAGCGTATGATGCTGACGTCAGGCGCAACACGCGCAGTTGGCGCGATCAAATGCGACTGACCGATGTGCCGCAAATACTGCAAGTTGCATTCGATGATGTCGCGTGCGTAGGTGATATTGACGTCCCAGTCAATCACGTCGTAGTTCATGACCGTCGCGCCATCGTCAATCAGCGTTTGGATCGAGTCAGTGATTTCGTATTCGTTGCGGCGCGCCGAGCGCGGCGTACGTCGGATCGCGCTAAAAATGCTTGCATCAAACAGATACACACCGACGCCTTTGAGTCCGGATGAGTAGCCTTGTGGTTTTTCGATGACGCGGTTGACGCGCTGATGCTCGTCGGCAACGACAAGGTAGTTGCGCGCGAGCAGGTCGCCATCTGCTTCGAATCGCGTGCCGAGCCCGCATACGCCTCGCGTGCTCTCGATCTGCTGATATGACTGGATCATGCGCGGCAACTGATCGGCGATAAAAAAAATGTCGCCTAAGAATAACAAAAACGGCGACTGGAGCTTCGATTCCAACTGAAGGATAGCGTGGGCGATGCCAAGCCGCTCGGTCTGCTCAACAAATTCGATATTCAGATCGGCGTGATTTTTGGCGACATAATCAACAATCAGGTCCTTTTGGTGTCCAATCACAATAATAAATTTGTGGATACCGCATTCAACAAATAAACGTAATTGATGGCTAATCACAGCTTGATTGGCAACTGGCATCAGTGGCTTGGGGACGTTTTGGCTAATGGGTGCTGCGCGCGTGCCTTTTCCGGCAGCAAGGATCACGCCAATTATGTCTTGTTTGATCTGCATATTTAGAAATTATGTGAGATTAATTCAAAAATAAACCAAATGACCTATTGAAAATGGCGCATTTTAGGGCTAAAGTGCCTGCGTAGAAGGGATTATAGCATCCCGAAGCGATCTAGAAAATTTAGGAGTCAAAGAAAACTATGCGAAAGATTAACAAATTTTTAGCCGCGAGCTTGTTGGTTGCGTCATCCATGAGTGCCAATATTGCCCTCGGCGCCAATATCCCGGGCTCATCCGGCGTGTTCTCGACTGGTTTCACCATTCAAAACACGAGCAGCGCAACTGCTTCCTGCGTGTATACATTCTACACGTCGGGTGGCTCAGCGCAAATGACGAGCGCGACATTTAGCATCAATCCGGGCGCAGGCGCATTCACTTATGTGCCGAGCATCAGCGGTTTGCCGTCAGGTCAGTACTCTGGCGTCGTGAGTTGCGATCAGAGCGTGGCAGCCATTGTCAACCACGTCAGCAGCACCAGCGCCGGCTCATACAGCGGCACCGACAGCACAAAGGCAAGCACCACTTGGTACTCGCCAAACGCGCAGAACGGTTTGTATGGTGGCTACTATTCAAACTTTGTAGTGCAAAACACCACAGCCAACGCTGTGACCGTGAATATCAGCTTCTATCCGCCAGGCAGCTCAACCGCCGCAGCCACACAGAGCGCGACGATTGCAGCCAATGGTTACGCCAACTTCGATCAGAAGGGTTTGGCAGGATTGAGCGCCGGTTTGCTCTACTCAGCCAAGATCACTGCCTCAGGCGCGGTCGCGGTCGAGCAAAACATCTACGGTGAGGGTCCATATGCGGGTCAGTTGTACTCGTTCACACCATTCACCGCAGGTTCTACTGTTGCATACGCACCAGCCGTCAGCAACAAATTCTCGGGTAATCAATGGTTCACGGCGCTAACCGTGCAAAACATTGACAGCGCAGCAGCTGATGTCAAAGTGACCTACGGCAATGGCGCCGTCAAGACTGCGACGATTCAACCCAGTTCATCGGCACTCTTCTTGCACACAGATGCTGACTCAGGCATTCCAGCCGGTGGAATCACAACCGC
The DNA here is from genome assembly GCA_964628875.1 of uncultured Anaerolineae bacterium. Taxonomy (GTDB): domain Bacteria; phylum Chloroflexota; class Anaerolineae; order J036; family Brachytrichaceae; genus AQU-03. The sequence continues at coordinate 164 of CAZVQE010000115.1, read as the reverse complement.
GAAGATTGAGAGCACCAACGGCAAGCAAATTGTGGCTTTGGTCAACCAAGCTAACTTCAAAGGGCGTGCAGCTTCTTATGCAGCAGCTTCTTCGGGCGCTACCAAGTTCAATATGCCAATTGCGACCAAGCGCTATTATGGCTATAACTCAGCCGTAACGTGCA
>CAZVQE010000114.1:0-7494 GCA_964628875.1 uncultured Anaerolineae bacterium | reverse complement strand
GAGCGTTGGATCGGCAACATCCGATTAGCCACCTACTCGACACAAACCACCGCAAGCGCCATTCCACAAAACGCACCGATTGTGTTTGGCGATGCAATAGAGCTGGTCGGCGCAAAGCTCAGCACGCAAAACTTTGTGGCGGGCGATATGCTCACACTGCAACTCAATTGGCGCGCAATACGCAAGCTCGATCAAAATTACAAAGTGTTTGTGCATGTTGGCAAGCCCGACGCACCGCTACTCGCGCAAAATGACAGCGAGCCAGTCGCAGGTTTTCGCCCGACGACAAGCTGGGCAGTCGGCGAGATTATCAACGATCAACGTGCAGTGCAGATTCCCATCAGCGCCAGCGGCAACTATCAGGTGTTTGTTGGCGTGTATCGCGCTGACAACGGAGAGCGGTTGCCTCTGTGCGCCACGAGCGTATCTGCTGACAATCGGTTGTTGCTCGGCGCGATCTCCATTCAACAAAACAAATAAACCATGATCCAAGACAAACTCAACGCTGCGCAAACGTGGCAACCGCCCGCGCATTGGCAACGCATCACAACGATTGATGCGCACACGGGCGGCGAGCCATTGCGCGTCATCTTGAGTGGCTTGCCGCCGATACCGGGCGACACGATCTTGGAGCGGCGGCGCTATCTGCGTGAGCATCTCGACTATCTGCGCACGGCGCTCATGTGGGAGCCGCGCGGGCACGCCGACATGTATGGCGCGATCGTGACCGAGCCAGTCAGCGCGCAGGCGGATATGGGTGTGATCTTCCTTCACAACGAAGGCTACAGCAGCATGTGCGGTCACGGCATCATTGCGCTGGTCACTGTCGCACTTGAGACCGGCATGTTTCCATTGACTCAGACGACCTTGCGAATTGACGCTCCGGCAGGCTTGATTACCGCGCATGCCGTCGTCGAGCATGGGCGCGTCGTGCGCGTGCGCTTTGAGAATGTGCCGTCATTTGTGTATGCGCTCGATCAATACGTAGAAGTGCGCGGCATCGGGCGCGTGCGCTACGACGTGGCATTTGGCGGCGCGTTTTATGCCTATGTGAATGCAGCTGAGGTGGGCGTCAATCTACGGCGTGAGGATGTGCGCACACTGATTGACGTTGGCATGCGCATCAAACACGCGGTCATGCAATCGTTGCCGATCAAACATCCGTTTGAGGATGACTTGAGTTTTTTGTATGGCACGATCTTTGTAGGTGAATCGAGCGACGCGCGCAATCACAGCCGCAACGTCTGCATCTTTGCCGATGGCGAGGTAGATCGCAGTCCCACCGGCACGGGCGTGAGTGGTCGCGCCGCGCTGCACTTTGCGCGCGGTGAGGTGCGGCTCAATCAGCCGATCACGATTGAGAGTATTGTGGATTCTTGTTTCACCGTGAGCGCCATTCAACAAACGCGCTACGGCGGCTACGACGCGATCATCCCGCTCGTCGAAGGCAGCGCGTCCATTATCGGGCGCAATGAGTTTTGGATTGATCCGAGCGACCCGCTACAGCAAGGCTTTATGCTGCGATAGTTTTGCTTGGACATGTCTTAATTTTGCTCTCGTAGCAGTCTTATAATCGCACCCACTGTTTTAATATAAAGGAGTTAACAAAATGGCTTTTGAATTACCCGCACTGCCGTATGCTCATGACGCACTCGAACCCGTGATTGACACGATGACGATGCAGATTCACCACGGCAAGCACCACGCAACCTATGTGACCAACCTCAACAACGCGCTCGCCAATCACACCGACCTGCAAAAGCTCAGCGCCATTGAGCTGATCTCAAACCTCAACGCTGTGCCTGAGGCGATTCGCACAGCCGTGCGCAACAATGCGGGCGGACATGTCAATCACACGATGTTTTGGAGTCAACTCAAGCCGGGTGGCAGCACACTCAGCGGCAAGTTGCTCGATGCCGTAAATTCGACATTCGGCTCACAAGATGCGCTGAAAGAGGCATTTGAAAAAGCCGGACTTGGACGCTTTGGTTCGGGCTGGGCATGGCTGGTCAAGAAAAATGGCAAGCTCGAAATCACTAGCACGGCCAATCAAGATAACCCGCTGATGGAAGGCGTAACACCTGTGCTTGGCGTAGATGTGTGGGAGCACGCCTACTATCTCAAGTATCAAAATCGTCGCGCGGACTACCTCAAAGCGCTGTGGAACATCATCAATTGGGATGATGCCGAAGCTCGTTTTGCGAAGGCATAAAAACACAAATTAACTTGAGTTAAGGTTTATATTTGACGCTAGACATTTTGCGCGATCTCGTGTATAAATAGCGCGTTATCAACTATCCAACAAGGAGAAAACTGAATGGCTCATGTGATTACTAGTTTGTGCTTGCGCGATGGCGCATGCGTAGATGTCTGCCCCGTCGAGTGTATCGTTGCCGGCAAGCCGGAAGACGATTGGCCTTGGTTCTTTATTGACCCAAACACTTGTATTGATTGCGGTGCGTGTGTGCCAGAATGTCCGTTTGAGGCGATCTTCCCTGAGAGCGAAGTGCCAACTGCTTATGCAATGAAAGCAGGTCAGCAACTCAGCTTGGTCGGTCAGGGCGCCAAGACGATCTGGACTGCAGAGGGCGGCGAAGAAGTAGACCTCTCAGGTGACGGCGCATGGAACGCTGCGTTTTACACCTCAGGACCCGGCTACGGCGCGCGCAATATGTAAGCTCGATTCATCAAAAATACTGATGAACATCCGACAGAGGCGATCTAATATCGCCTCTGTTTTTTTGTATGTTGCAGATCGAGGAAATTCAAACAACCGCCAGCGCAGTCGGCGCTCCATTAACTGAAAATCAAGCGGCGCAATTTGTGCGCTACGCCGAGTTGCTCATCGAGTGGAACGCGCGTATCAATCTGACTGCCATCACTGAGCCGCGCGACATCTTGACGCGACATTTCGCAGATTCATTGACCGCGCTACAGGTCATCCCGCCTGCGTCACATCTGCGCCTACTCGACCTCGGCAGCGGCGCGGGTCTGCCCGGTATCGCGCTCAAGATTGCACGTGGCGAATTGGACGTGATGCTGATGGACAGCGTCGGCAAAAAGATGCAGTTTTGTGAGACGGTGATAGCTGCGCTCGGGTTGAATGGCATCCGCGCCGTGCATGCGCGCGCCGAAGAAGTGGCGCATCAAGCGAACTACCGCGAACAATTTGATATCGTGATTGCGCGAGCAGTCGCGCCGCTCAACACACTGGTCGAGTATTTGTTGCCATTTGCGCGGGTCGGCGCACAGGTCATCGCCATGAAAGGCAGTGATGCCGTCGCCGAACTGGAGCAAGCGCGCTCAGCAATAAAGCTACTCGGAGGTGAGGTCGAACGCGTGGTTGAGACTCATTTGCCAAACGCGCCCGACAAGCGCACACTCATCTCAATCCGCAAAATATCAACCACAAAAAAGCTATATCCGCGTCAGAGCGGCGCGCCACGCAATAAGCCGCTGTAACAACAACGTATACGCACTCTGCGCTGCGCATCTGATATGCTGAGCGCATGTTGCGAAATACAACTCACAAAGCAATATTAATCGGCGCGACGTTGCTGCTCAGTGCATGCGGGCAAGCCGTCGTTGCGCCATCACAAACTGCGCTCGCACCGACACAAGCGCCCACCACAGCGCCGACACTCGCGCCAACTGTGGCACCGTCCGCAACGTCAACGCCTACAAACACGCCCACTGCCATTCCAAAAACAGTCGTGCGCCTCAGCGCGCCACAGATCAGCGACGCCGACAGTAAGATGTTGCAAACGTTGATTGGCGATTTTGCAAAAGCCAACAATGACATCGAGGTCAAACTTGAGCAATCAAGCGGAGACTACAACGCAAAGCTATCAAGCGATCTGGTCAGTGGCGTCGCCGCAGATGTCTTTGTAATTGATTTTGCGGCTGCCGCGAGCGCCATGAGCAAAGGACAACTGCTGGCGCTCGACGACGCGCTCACCAAAGTCGGTGTCAAAAAAGATGCGTTTGCAAAGCCGCTCGTGGATGGCTTTAGCGCGCAAGGCAAGCTGTATGCGCTGCCAAAAGAATTTAGCACGTTGGCGCTGTTTTATAACAAAGACTTGCTCAAGCAAGCTGGCGTAGCTGCGCCGACCAACACATGGAAGTGGGCGGATTTACGCGCGGCGGCGGCGCGATTGACAAACAAGCGCAACGGCGTGTATGGCTTTGCGACGCCGCCCGATGCCGAGCAATTTGTGGCGTTGATGGCGCAAAATGGCGCAGATGTGCTAAGCGCTGATCAACGCTCAGCGATATTGGACAGCAATGCCGCGCTGGCGGCGGCGGATTTTTATGCGGGGTTGCATCGTGACGGCATCGCGGCGATGCCACAATCCGATCTCGGCGTTGTATGGCAGGGCGAGGCGTTTGCCAAAGGCAAAGTGGCGATGATCTATGAGGGTGCGTGGCTGTTGCCCTATCTCAAGACTGCCGCACCCAACCTCAACTATGGAGTGGTGGAATTGCCGCTCAGCGCGCGCGGTAGCGCCGGCAATGTTGCGCTTGGCACGGGCTGGACGATCAATGCCAAAACAAAAAACGCGGACGCCGCAACCAAGCTGATCGCGTATCTGACCAGCAGCGAGGCACAAGCCAAAATCATGAGCAGCGGTTTGGCAGCGCCGAGCAGAGTCGAGTTTGGCAAGAGTGCGCCTGATATGCTCAAACCTTTTTACGCAGGCGCGGCTTCGGCACGCGCAATGCAATTTGGCGCAAACACGCCACAAGTGATCGAACAAATCAACGTTGCGCTTGACAGTATGCTCAACAAAAACATTGCGCCGCGCACCGCGTTACTCAGCGCCAATCAAAAGATCAACACGGCATTGAAATAGCGCGCAGATCCAATTCACCACATACAAAGCAACAGCGCCTCACACGATCATGTGAGGCGCTGTTGTTTTATTTGAATCGAATTTGCGAAGGTTTAGAGTCCGCCCGCGTCCACGCGGATGCCGGGTCCCATCGTCGCGGCGACAGTCACGCGGCGCATGTAGATGCCCTTCACGCTTGAGGGGCGCGCCTTTTTGACCGCATCCAAAAACGTGTTGAGGTTCTCAGTCAGATTTTGAGCGCTAAAGCTCACCTTGCCAACGGGCACGTGCAAGTTGCCGCTCTTGTCAAGACGGAACTCGATACGACCCGCGCGGGCTTCTTTGATGACGCGCGCCAGATCGGCGGCGGGCGCAACGGTGCCTGCCTTCGGGTTTGGCATCAAGCCACGAGGACCTAACACCTTACCAAGGCGTCCGACTTTGCCCATCATGTCGGGCGTGGCAATTGCCACATCAAAGTCGGTAAATCCGCCATTGATCTTGTTAATCCATTCGTCGGTGTCTGCAACGATATCGGCGCCGGCTTCATTTGCGGCGCGCGCGCCATCGCCCTGCGCAAACACGAGGATGCGCACAGTTTTGCCCAAGCCATTGGGCAGCACGACGACACCGCGCACCTGCTGATCTGCTTGGCGCGGATCAACACCGAGGCGCACGTGGCACTCGACGGTGCCGTCAAATTTGCTGATGCTGGTTTCCTTGACAAGCGCTACGGCTTCGTCCACCGAATAATTCTTCGCGCGATCCACTTTTGCTGCGGCGGCGGTGTATTTCTTTCCTGCTTTTGCCATGATTTACTCCGTCACCTCGACACCCATGCTGCGTGCCGTGCCAGCTACTTGCTTCATTGCGCCGTCCATGTCAATCGCATTGAGGTCTTTGAGTTTTAGCTCAGCAATCTCTTTCACTTGCTTCTTGCTGATCTTGCCGACCTTATTGCGGTTTGGCACGCCGCTGCCTTTTTCGACACCAGCAGCCTTGCGAATGAGTTGCGCAGTTGGTGGAGTGCCAAGCGCAAACGTAAATGATTTATCGGTGTAAACCGTGATGATTGCCGGAATAATATTGCCCGCCAACTGAGCTGTGCGTGCGTTGTATTCTTTGCAAAACATCATCAGGTTGATGCCGTGTGGTGCCAATGATGGACCAATTGGCGGCGCTGGGGTCGCTTTGCCCGCCTCGATATTTATTTTTACTGTAGATTGGACTTTTTTAGCCATTTTTCTTCCTTGTGGTCAACGAGCCAAACGGCTCTCCCACTCTGTTAAATTAACAATTGCAGTTCGCAATTGTAAATTCCTTACATTCGCTCGACCTGCAAAAAGTCAAGCTCGACCGGCGTATCACGTCCGAAGAATGACACCAGCACGGTGACTTTGGCATGCTCAGTATCAATTTTTTGCACACCACCAACAAAGTCTGCAAAAGGTCCATCCGTGATGCGCACCTTTTGCCCGACTCTAAAGGTGACTTTGAGTTTTGGCGCTTCGGTTTGCATGCGCTTGAGGATGTTTGCGACTTCGTGCTGCGGTATCGGATCGGGCTGATCACCCATTCCAACAAATCGGGTCACGCCCGGCGTCGAACGCACAACGATGATCGAGTTTTCGTTGGCTTTCATTTGCACCATGATGTAGCCCGGAAACAAACGGCGCTCAATGGTGCGGCGCTTGCCATCTTTGACTTCAGTTTCTTGTTCGGTCGGCACGACCACGCGCTTGATGAGATCAGAGACACCCATTGTCTCTATCCGCTGCTCAAGGCTGACCTTGACCTTGTTTTCGTAGCCCGAGTAGCAATTTACAAAATACCACTCTACGCCTTCCTCGCTCGCGGGCATTTCTTCAGCGGTTTGTGCTTCATCACTCGCAGCATCTTCTGACACAGGCGTTTCACCGATCACTTCGCTACTGATCGGTTCAGAGCCGATCATGCTCGGTACGGGCTCAGCCTTCACATCTTCGATGAGTTTGAATGGGTTAATCGCCTCTTCGGATGGCTTGATCTCGTCTGTCATTTTTGATAGTGTGACACAGGTGCGGCAAATGGCGCCCCTGCGTGCGCAAAATTAGTAGCTGGAGCGACGGTCTCGGCTGGCAAACAGCACTAGTACAACCACAGCGACAACTATAGCGACCAAAATCGCAATTGACACGATGCTGGGCTGCGCTTGCAAAATACCTGCAAACAGCTGACTAAACAAAAAGTCAGCCGCGCCCAAGAGCAATGCCATGGTCAGTGTCACACCTAAGATGATAATGGTTAATCCTCGCACGTCTTCGCGCGAGGGCCAATGCACTTTGCGCAACTCACCCACTGTCTCGCGTATTAGCTCGCGCACGGGAGCAAAAAACACCGCAATTTGCGATGGCTTGGACTCTGCAACTTCTTGATTTGCCATACTTTACTTACTCTGCGATAGCCATCTTCAAAGCTATCGCGTATCCAATTCTACAGGGCAGGCAGGAATCGAACCCGCGACCTATGGTTTTGGAGACCATCGCTCTACCAATTGAGCTACTGCCCTATTCAAATTTAAGTGAGTGAATGTGGGGATAAATCCACACTCACTCATCCGAAATTTCTCTACTCCATGACTTTGGTGATGGTGCCGGCGCCCACCGTCAAGCCACCCTCGCGG
>CAZVQE010000113.1:0-7511 GCA_964628875.1 uncultured Anaerolineae bacterium | reverse complement strand
CGCCCGACCATAAACTCATCTTCGCCCATATCAACGATGCTATGTGCCTCGCTGTGGAGCGAATCTTTGAGGCGCTGCGACTCATTGAGCGGCGAATTGGAATAGATCGGTGACAAAAACGCCGACAGTCCGAGTAACGTCGCATACGCAAGTGTGCCGCCGCTAAAGATGCCGCGCACAAATTGATGCGATGGCTTAACGCTTGACTGGCTCTTGGTTTGATTCACACTGACTGCCAGATCAGCCGCCTCACTCAGCGACGCTGCAAAATGCACATTGCCGATCTGACGCGCGGGCGCTGCAAAACCGATGAAATTGACAATCACGGGTTTTGCGCACGCCAACGCCATACTTAACAAGCGCGTGACAACCCGCGCTGAGGGTGGCTTGCTGATAAGGACAATCGCCTGTGTCGCCTCGTCGCGCGCAAGCGCCTCAAATGCCATACGCATGGTAATTGCGCCTACATCTGATTTGAGATCGCGTCCGCCTGTGCCAATCGCATGTGACACACCCGCGCCTAGCTCGTGGATGCGCGCAGTCACCGCCTGCAAACCCGTACCGCTGGCACCGATTACGCCGATCGAACCACGGCGTACGCGATTTGCAAAACCAAGACCGACGCCATTGATGATGGCTGTTCCGCAATCGGGACCCATGACAAGCAACCCTTTTTGCGCCGCGTGTTTTTTGAGTTCGATCTCTTCTGGCAACGACACGTTGTCGCTATATAAAAAAACGTGCTTGCCAAAGTTGAGCGCATCGCGCGCGACGCCCGCCGCGTATTTGCCGGGTGTGCTAATCAACACCCAGTTGGCGTCAGGCGCTTGCTTGACAGCGGATTCGAGCGTTTTGACGCGATACTCGCCGCTCAGGCTCGATGTGCGCTTGCTGAGCAGCGGCTCGATCTGTTGAATGGCATGTGCGGCGCTCGATTCATCGTCGGCTTTAACGACGATCAGCAAATCATTCGGCGACGCTTGCTTTGCTTCATCTAGCAACATGCCGCTCTGCGCCACCAGTTCTAGGTTGGCGGGAGTTGCCATGACTGCGCCACTATCGCGCACGCCCGGCAATGCCAATAAGCCGCGCTGCAATTGCATCAGCACAGCGCTGTCATGGTAGGCGCCGCGGCGAATTTCAAATTTGATCGTCATATTTGTGATGTCAAAAGTTGCTCGATCTCTGATATGGTGCTGCCTACTTGTAATAGTTGCGCGTGCGACGCAGGCACAAATCCACCTACATGAGTGTCCGCAATAAATTGGAGCAACGCGTCATAGTAACCTGCCGTATTGAGCAAATAGCATGGCTTAGCATGTCGTCCGATCTGCGTCAGCGTCATCGCCTCAAACAATTCATCGAGCGTGCCATAGCCGCCGGGAAGCGCCAAAAACATATCCGACAACTGAAACATTTTGCACTTGCGTTCACTCATATCACGCACGACGTGCATCGCACTCAGCCCTTTGTGTTGAATCTCACGCGAGGTCATAAATTGCGGCATCACTCCGATCACTTCGCCACCTGCCGCAATCGCCGCATCGGCACACACACCCATTAGTCCGACATTGCCGCCGCCATATACAAGGCGCCATCCTCGGCGCGCAATCCATTCACCAACCTCACGCGCAGCCACTGCGTACTCAGGTCGGCTGCCCAAGCGTGAGCCACAAAATACACACACTGATTTCAAGATTTCGCCTCTGATTTTTCGATGGCATAGTTTGCCGCAGCGAGCAGCACCGCATCAACAATATGCTGATAGCCCGTGCAACGACACAGGTTTCCGCTCAGCGCCTCGCGGATTTCTTGTTCGGTCGGTTGCGGATGCTCCTGCAAAAATGGAGTCAATGTCATCAAGATGCCGGGAGTGCAGTAGCCACATTGCAAGCCATGCGCTTCTTTGAATGCAGCTTGCAGCGTATTGAGTTGCTCAGCGCCATTTGACAAGCCCTCGACCGTCATCAGCTCATGACCGTTGGCTTGCACAGCCAGCATGAGACACGAGCGCACCGCCGCGCCATCAAACAAAATGGTGCATGCACCGCACACGCCATGCTCACAACCCACATGCGTGCCAGTCAGCCCGACCTCATGCCGAATAAAATCGCTCAACAGCAGGCGCGGCTCGACGTCACGCTCATAATTTTTTCCGTTGATGCGCATGGTGATATGTATCTTTTTGCTCATGATTTTTGCGCCCGCTCCAGCGCCATTCGCAATGCACGTCGAGTCAGCACAAACGCTAGATGTCGCTGATACTCAACTGTGGCATGCATATTGCCCATCGGCTCGATCTCATTTTGAGAGGCGATGCGCGCGGCTTGCTCGATGTGTGTCTCGCTGATTTTTTGTTGAATAAGACTCGCAGCGGCTTGAGTTGCCACCATCGGTCCGGGTCCAGCATTCAGGTAAACCAACTTCGCGCGCGTGCAAGCGCCATTCTCATCAAGTGATATAACCGCGGCGACACCCATCAGCGCATAGTCACCGTGTCGCCGTGCAAACTCAACAAACGCATTGCCCGTGCGCGCCGCTTGTTGTGGAATGGCAATCTCAACGAGCAACTCATCCGCTTCGAGTGCAGTCGTAAACAAGCCAAGAAAAAACTCGTTTGCAGAAATCCAACGATCAGATTGCGCATTTTGCGCGCGCAACCTTGCGTTGAGCGCGACCGCGAGCACAGGCATCTCAGCCGCAGGATCGGCGTGCGCAAGGCTGCCGCCTATGGTGCCGCGATTGCGAATCTGCGGGTGCGCGATGAGCGGCATGGCTTCCGCCATCAGTGGCGCAAATTTATGCACGAGGTCGCTGCGCTCAAGTGTAGAGTTGCGTGTCATGGCACCGATGCGCAATTCATTTTGCTCGGCACGTATGTAACTCAGCTCACTGATGCCATTGATGTCAATCAACGTCATCGGTTGCGCGAGCCTAAAATTCATGGCAGGAATCAGACTCTGTCCGCCTGCCAACACGCGGCAATCACCCGCATACTGCGCCTTGAGTGCAAGCGCATCGGTGAGCGTCTGTGGCGCGGCATATTCAAACGACGCAGGCTTCATCTACAAAATTTGTTCATGAATTCATTGGTTCATTGAATCAATATGGAAATGACTCAATGAACCAATGAATAAATTAGATTATTTTCCGCCTTCGAGCAGTTCGACTTTCACAGGTTGCCAGGCTTTGCCGACGACATCCGCACCGGCTGCCTTTAGATCAGCGGCTGCTTTTTCGGCGAGGTCGCTGCGATACGCGCCTTCGGCTGCGGCGCCACTCTTGAGCACTTTTTGCTCAGTCGAGATTTTGACTGTTTGATCCCACTGAGCTTTGTCCATCACGCCGATGCCTTTGTCTGTTGAGGGCCACACCAGCTTGTTGATCTCGTTGAGTTGCCACGTCATGTGACTCTTGCCAAGTGTCGGACCGTTCTTTAGCACGATGTCTACGCACTCGGTCGCGTTGTCGCGGCAAAAGATCCAGCCCTTGAATGTCGCGCGCAAGAAACGAGTCGCAACGTCTGCATTCTTCGCGTCATTCAACCAATCTTGGCGTGCCCACACCGCGTCTTGCAACATGGCTGTGCCGACTTTGTTGTAGTCAATCACCGACAGATCATCTGGCGTATAGAGCTTGCCTGTCTTCGGATTTTTGGCTTCGAGGACTTGAGCATACTCGTTGTAGGTCATGGCTTCGGCAGCGTCAATCTCACGGTTGAGCAATAGCGCCATGTCAAATGGCTGTTGCACGATGGTGACATCTTTCTTGAGATCGAGACCTGCTTTTGTCAATGCCGCATACAGTTCAAATTCGTTTCCAAAGCCCCACGTGCCGACCTTCTTGCCTTTCCAATCTTCGGGCTTAGTAATGCCGCTGTCTTTCCATGAGACTTGCAGCGTGCCGCTGCGTTGGAACACTTGTCCGATATTGACGATCTTTGCGCCTTCTTCGCGCGAGACGAGCGCCTTTGGCACCCACGCAACTGCGAAATCAGCCTGACCCGAAGCAAGCACCTGCTGTGGCACGATATCTACAGCGCCCTCTTTGATGGTCACATCCAAGCCTTCATCCTTGTAAAAGCCCTTGTCGCGCGCGGCATAGTAGCCTGCAAATTGCGACTGGGTGACCCATTGCAGTTGCAATGTCACCTTTGTCATCGCCGCGGGTGCGGCTGGCGCCGCGGGTTTGGCCGCCTCAGCCGGCTTTGGGGCTGCGGTCGGCGTCGGCGAGCTGCATGCCGCCAGCACGACGGTGACGAGCGAAGCCAAAGTCATCCATTGTTTTGTTTTCATTTGATATCTCCTCTTCTGATGTTGTTTTTGTGACAAAAGATTTCGCACATGCAAAATCTTTGAACCACCTACTCTACTCAGCGCTACGCATACTCGCATGCCACGGCATAATCCATTTTTCGAGCAAAAGTAGCACAAGATAAAAAGCAATTCCCATCACACATGCGACGATGATGGCTGCCCATGCATCGCCAAACTGAAACAGCGCCGCTTTTTGTGAGATGTAAACGCCGAGCGCCTCGCGTGTGCCGCCAAAATATTCGCTGACGATTGAGCCAATCACGCTAAGCGTGCTGCTAACTTTGAGTGCGCTAAACAGATACGGCAGTGCGTTTGGCAGGCGCAATTGGGTCAGCACAGTCATCGGTTTTGCCGCATACGACTGCATGAGTTCGAGCGAGTTTTCATCCACTTGCGTCAGCCCTTTGACCATGTTAATCATGACCGGGAAAAAGACGATGACCGCGACGATGCTCATTTTTGCCAGTGGATTGGTGATGCCAAACCACTGGTTCATGATCGGCGCGAGCGCGACAATCGGCGTGGCGTTGACTGCAATCGCAAATGGCATCACGCCTTCGCTGATGCTGCGCCAACGCGCCGTCGCAAATGCCATTAACACACCCAAAGCGCTGCCGATCAAAAACCCGCCGACGGCATTGCGCATGGTGTAAATGGCAGTCGGCAAGATCGCGTCATATTGCTCTGCAAATTTTTGCGCGATCACCGTTGGCTTTGGCAACAAAAAACCCTCGATGCTAAAAATAGTCACAACGGCTTGCCACAAAATGATGCCAAGAAAAAAGACGATGATCGTCGGCGCGTAATTCCTCAGGCGATCGGTGAATGAGGCGCGTGTCACTGTCATGAGGATGCCACCTTTATCTCATCGCGCCGCAGGGCTTCGCGCACTTCGGTGATCTTGGCAAAAAAGCGCGCATCCTCGCGCGTCTCAAATCCGCGCGGTTGCGGCAAATCAATATTGATGATTTTGGTGATGCGTCCCGGGCGCGGCGACATGACAACGACGCGCGTGGACAAAAACACCGCCTCTGGGATGCTGTGCGTGACAAACACCACCGTTTTGTGCGTCTGCTGCCAAATGCGCAACACTTCGGATTGGATGTGTTCGCGTGTCATCTCATCGAGCGCGCCAAATGGCTCATCCATCAGCAAGATGCTCGGATCAAATGACAACGCGCGCGCGATAGCAACGCGCTGTTGCATACCGCCTGATAGTTGATACGGATAATGTTGCTCGAAGTCTTTGAGCTGCACAAGGTCAAGCATAGCTTTGCTTTTTTGCGCGCGCGTGGCGGCATCTACGCCAGCGATCTCAAGCGGCAGCTCGACATTTTTTTGCACGCTGCGCCAATCATAGAGTGTTGCTTGTTGAAACACCATGCCATAGTCGCGTTTGGTGCGCGCCTCGCTGGCTGATATGCCATTCACCCGTAGCTCACCGCCTGTCGGCTGAGTCAAGTCGCCGATCAAGCGCAACAAAGTGCTCTTGCCGCAACCCGACGGACCAATGAGTGAAACAAACTCGCCGCGCTGAATCTCAAGGTTGATGTCTTGCAACGCGATCACACGGCTTTTTTTGCCGCTAAAAATTTTCTGGACGTTTTGGATTGAGATTGCGGATGTCATTTAGTTCACACGTTTTGGCAAGAGCCACTTTTCGGCGAGCGTCACAAGCAATGTAAATGTGATTCCAAGCAACGAAGCGCCCAGCACTGACGCATACAATTTTTCGGGACCGCTGATGTAATACTGGCTAAAGGTCAGCAACACGCGACCGAGTCCTTCGGCAATGCCTGAGGGCAATTCGCCGACGATTGCGCCGATCACGCTCGTCGTTGCCGACACTTTGAGCGCCGTAAAAATGTAAGGCATCGCCGCCGGCAAACGCAACTTGAGCAGCGTTTGAAATTCGCCCGCAGCATATGAGCGCATCAGCTCGACCGCTGTCGGACTCGGCGAACGCAAGCCGCGCAAAGTGTTGATCGTGACTGCAAAAAAAGTGAGATACGCTGAGATGAGTGACACCGCCACCCACGCAGGCAACCCAAACCGACTACCCCAAATCACCACCATCGGCGCAATCGCCAACAACGGCACAGTTTGAGAGGCGACGACATACGGCATGATGCCGCGCTCAAGCAATGAAAATCGCGCTAGCACCGCGCCAAGCAAAAAGCCAAACACACTGCCCATCACAAAACCTAGCAGCGCCTCCGTCCACGTCCACCATGCCGCGCCCAGCAAAATCCAAATCAGCAAATCGCCGCCGCGCCGCGCCTCATCAAATAGCGAGCCAATGATCGTCCAAATATGCGGCATAGATTTATCGTCGGGGCGCACTGGCAGCGAGATTTGGGTGAATGGGATTTTGCCGTCTGTTTGCGCGCCAACCCACTTATAAATTTCCCAGCACGCGCACAAAAACACCAAGATTGCCAAAAACGCACCGGCGCGACGCAACGCATTTATCACAGGTGATGGTGCTGAGTCATTGGGCGACACGGTTGTATATTCTAAACGAGAGCGTCATCCAGATATAGCTGGGCGACAATTTTTTGCGGGACAGACCGCATATGTGCATCTCGATGCACGCAAGTGGCATTTTTGAATTGAGCTACAGCCAATATCAAAGAATCCACCAACGGGATACGCTCATCCGCAATTTGAGTCAATGCAAATGCCCGCGAAGCTACCTCTAGATCAACGTTTACAACTTCAAACATGAGCGCATAGTCTCTCCAAACAAGTGTGATCTCTGTAGCGTCCACGCCGAGCGCTGCAAGACGTCGCACAAACTCTGTAAATGTAATGCTCGCCACAAATAACTCAGCACTTTCATCCTCAAATATGCTCTGCACTGATTGCCAACCAACCTCTTGGCGATAGTGGCTGAGCAATGCTGAAGTGTCAAGAACGTAACGCATCAGTAACGATTACTTTGTTTGCGTTCTTTGACAAGCTGTGCCACAGAGTCAGTCTTTGGCGAGTATTTGCGTCCCGCGCCGAGCAAACGTTTGGCAAGTTGCGCGCGCGGCGGCACTACGCGCACACGGATTTCGCCTTCGGCTTCGCCCGCCAGCCACTCAAGGCGATAGCCCGGTTCGATGCCATATTGCCGCCCGATCTCCGCCGGAATTGTCACCATGCTCTTTTGCGTCACCGTCGTAATCATGGAAATTATTATATTCCATG